>JAFPKH010000354.1:0-3995 GCA_017424825.1 Treponema sp.
GGAAACACTGAATAATCCGAAAGCGGATTATTCAGTGTTAACCATAAAACCCGCAATTTCGCAGTAATTCCTTACAGTATAAAGAATTACGAGAAATTGCTGGGAACCGCTGATTAATGCTTCCCGTATTAATCAGCGGTTCCCTAAAAATAGCAGAGTTTATAAAGTTATAGTTTATAAGTTATAAGGAGAAAAATATGAAACTTAAGGACACTGGATTAACGGCACAGGACATCAAGGACAAGGTTTCAAAATACATGATTGAAACTTATGAACGCTTTGATTTCATTGCAGAAACGGCAAAGGATCAGTATGTGTACGATGAAAAAGGCGAACCGTACCTTGATTTTTATGCAGGCATTGCAGTAAACAGCGCGGGCAACTGCAACCGGAAAGTTGTGGATGCGGTAATCGATCAGGTTCAGGATGTAATGCATACATTCAACTATCCTTACACTATTCCGCAGGCTCTCCTTGCAGAAAAGGTTTGTACGACGATCGGAATGGACAAGATTTTCTATCAGAACTCCGGAACTGAAGCCAACGAAGCAATGATTAAAATGGCCCGCAAATATGGAATCGAAAAATACGGTCCGAACAAATATCACATTGTAACCGCAAAAATGGGATTCCACGGAAGAACGTTCGGTGCAATGAGCGCGACAGGTCAGCCGGGAAACGGATGTCAGGTTGGATTCGGCCCAATGACATACGGATTTTCTTATGCTCCTTACAATGACCTTGAAGCATTCAAAAACGCATGTACGGAAAATACGATTGCAATCATGGTTGAACCTGTTCAGGGAGAAGGCGGCGTTCATCCTGCGACGATGGAATTCATGCAGGGACTCCGTAAATTCTGCGACGAAAAAGGAATGCTCCTTTTGATTGATGAAGTTCAGACCGGATGGTGCAGAACCGGTTCGGTAATGAGTTTCATGAACTACGGAATCAAACCGGATATCGTATCCATGGCAAAGGCTCTTGGAGGAGGTATGCCGATCGGTGCCATTTGTGCCAGTGCGGAAGTTGCAAAAGCTTTTTCAGCAGGAAGCCACGGAACGACGTTCGGAGGGCACCCCGTAAGTTGTGCAGCGGCCCTTGCAGAAATCAATGAGCTTTTGGATAGGGATCTGGCTGGTAACGCAAAAAAAATGGGAGATTATTTTTCTGCAAAACTTGAAACGCTCCCGCATGTAAAAGAGGTCCGTCATCAGGGACTTCTGGTCGGCGTTGAATTTGATGACAGCATAAGCGGAATTGACGTCAAGCACAAGTGTCTTGAAAAGCATCTTCTTATCACTGCAATAGGCGCACATATAATCCGCATGATTCCGCCTCTCATAATCACGGAAGCTGATTGTGACAAAGCGTTTGAAATCATCAAATCTGTACTTGCATGACTTTCTTGCATAAATAAACTTGCATAAATAAGGAAAAAACATGGACTTTACATTTTCAATTCCACAGAACGTTGTTTTCGGATCAGGCTCTCTTTCCAAATTGCCGGAAGTTGCCGCAAAACTAAAAAAATCAAAGGCACTGATTATTTCGGGACCTCATCTTGAAAAAATCGGGTTGGTTGCAAAATGTTCCGAGGCGATGAAAACTGCCGGAATTGAAAGTGTAAGTTTTTGCCGTACAGAAGGAAATCCGTCTGTTGAAACGGTGGATGCTGCGACTGCACTTTATTCGGAAAGCAATGCAGATTTCATAGTGGCGTTCGGCGGAGGTTCTCCTCTTGACGTTGCAAAAGCCGTTGCTGTTCTTGCGGCTTACGGCGGAAAGATTACCGATTACGAAGGAGGCGGAAAAGTCCCGGGTCCTGTAGTTCCGATGATTGCAATCCCGACCACGGCAGGAACTGGAAGTGAAGTAACTGCATTCTCCGTCATTACCGATCACAGCAGAAATTACAAATTGACCGTCGCTTCAAACCATCTTCTTCCTGCATATGCAATTCTTGATCCTGAACTGATTGCAACCGTACCGAAATCAACTGCAGCAGCCTGTGGAATCGACGCAATGATTCATGCGCTTGAGTCTTATGTTTCAAAAGCAGCAAGTCCGTTTTCCGAAATGTTTTCTTTGCGTGCACTGGAACTTATCGGACAGTCAATCAGGGATTATGTAAAGGACAGGGAAAATTCCTGTGCCGCTGAAAATATGATGCTCGGTTCTCTTTTTGCAGGAATAGCATTCAGTCATGCGCGCCTTGGAGACGTTCATGCAATGAGCCATCCGGTAAGCGCATTTTTTGACATACCGCATGGAGTTGCAAATGCAATCCTTCTTCCAAAAGTCGTCGAGTTCAATGAGTCTTCGGTAAAAGCAGAAAAATACTATCAGATTTACCGGTGCGTAAGTAAAAATCCTGTCGCCGAAGAAAAGTTCCGACCGTCCATGCTTCACGCGGAACTTTCATCTCTCAATGCGGAACTGGAAATACCGAATGGACTGAAAGAAGCCGGAGTAGAAAAAAGCATGTTCGAAAATTCAATTCAGAAAATGGCGGAAGATGCCATGAAGAGCGGAAACATCAGTGTCAATCCAAGGGAGACTAAGCTGGAAGATATTCTGAATCTGTACCGCGGGTCGTTTGATCCAGCCTGAGGGCTTTTTTGTATGTCATGCTGATTCCCATAGAATGACTTGTCGTTATAAAAAGGAATGGATTAAATACCTCTTTTTTTATGATGGAAACATGGCGGTTTTGTCTCAGGATTATACGGCGATGATAATCCCGAATGTTTCTGATGAAATAAAGATGAGCCTGAAAAAAATATATGGGGACATCGAGATTTTAAATGATAGGGCAGATTAGGAAACCGTAATTCACGAAGCATTAATCGGCGGTCATTTCGATACTTCGACAAACTCAGTACATCGCTTCGCTCAATGACCGGCTTTCAATTCTCAACTTTTAATTCCGGGGAATAGTGAGCCAGATTGTTTCCCGACTTAAGGAACTCAACGGAAGCATTGAAACGCAGTCTTCGTCAATTACGGAATCTTCGGCGGCAATCGAGTCGGCTCATGCGGGGCTGCGGGTCAGGGATTTGCAGTTGTTGCGGATGAAATTCGAAAGCTTGCGGTCAAGAATGCAATGGATGAACAGAATGAAGGAAACAAGCAGGTGCTTGAGTCGATGAATCACATTTCCGATTCCACGATTCTGGTCAAGAACAATTCCGATGAAATCATGGACGGAACAGATCATCTGGTGAAGGAGATGAACGTGCTTTCCGAACTGGCATTGTCTAGTAAATGCAAAACTCGAAATTCGACCTCATATCTTCAACCGCTACAGGTTGCTATGCGACAAAAAAAGGTCAAAGGAAAGGAAGGGGCTTGAAGATTATCTTTTCATCACTAAAAGCAAACGAACACGAGAATTCCACGCTGAAGGACATGGGGCTGACATGCAGGAACATCGCCGTATTTGACATGGAATACTTCAACAAGAAAACTTTCCTTGACTTCACTGATTCTGCCATTTCTTTCTTTGCAAGAAATAAGATGAATGGAATATAGTATATGTTTTTTTTCTGATGCACTTGAGATAGCGGCAATTTACAAGAAGCGGTGAGAGGTCGAGCTTTTCTTCAAGCTGATAAAGCGGAACCTACGTGTGAAGCGTTTTATGGCCAGAGCGAGAATGCTGTCAAGGCACAAATATGGATTGCACTGGTCCTTATTTGGTAAGAAACCTGTGGAAGCTAAAACATGCTTTGTTGAAAAAAACGGAGCCGATTATTTGGATGTCCTGCGTAAAGGCTGCTGTGTAGAAAAAAATAAAAAAAACATGAAAAAATCGGTTGTCCCTGTTGACAACGGGTGCGCGGGGTGATATATTAGATTTTGTCGCCGCAAAAAGGCGGCGGATGTTTGACAGCGCAGGGAAGGAAGGAAGAGACGACGAGCGCCGCGGGGAGGCCCGTGGCGCGGCGGACATGCACAGGAATGAATCTTCTGGCCTACGGGCCAAAAGGATA
>JAFPKH010000355.1:0-2565 GCA_017424825.1 Treponema sp.
ATTTGACACTCATGCCAAGAAAAACATGAAGCTTTCCACAAAACTCATCGGACTTATCGGAGGATTCATTTTATTTGGATGCGCAGTCGTTGCGGCAATATCACTTACAGTATTTCACCGCAGGCTCATCGATTTCACCAAGGATGAACTTTCCTATAACGAAGATGGTGCTATGACCGTCATGCAGGACTGGATTTCGACGCTTGCGATTTCCGCCGACCTTCTTTCGGATTCATCCTATGTTGTCACTGCACTTTCAAATCCGGGTGACAAGGAAGTTCAGAAATACCTTAAAGGCAAAGTCGATAACATTGACCTGGGATTTCTTGTGGTCATTGATTCAACCGGGAAAGTCGTCTGCACAAGCGGACCTGAAATCAGCGAAGGGAGCAATGTTTCGTCCCTGGCCTGCGTTTCCCATGCGCTTAAAGGCGATGCGTACAAATCCTATGAGGCGGCAGGCACGTTGAGTTTTGCTGCTCTTGCAACAAGCCCGATTTATGACGGCGGCAAGGTCATAGGGTGCATACTTTCCGGCTATGATTTGACCAACGGATATTTCATCGACCTGATGCAGGCCGGCTATAACGTTGAATGTTCTATATTCAGGGGTTCTTTCAGAGTTGAGTCCACAATCGAACAGCTTGAAGGAAAGGAACTCGGAAATCCAGAAATTGAAAATACGGTTCTTGTAAAAGGTGAGGATTACAACGGTGAGAACGTGCTTGACAAAGTCCGCTATTATTCCACATATCAGCCGCTCAAAGACCAGGACGGAAAAATCAGCGGAATGCTTTTCATCGCAAAGAGCACGGAAGTCGTTGGAAAAATCCGCAACACAACGCTTTCCATTGTAATCCCGATTTGCGCAGTCCTTGTCATCGTGCTTTTGATTTTGAGCTACATGTTCATACACTGGCTCATGTGGCGAATCTACAATGTAACGAACTTCCTTAAGGAACTTGAAACGGGGGATGCCGACCTTACGAAGCGTTGCAAACTTTTTATCCGTGACGAAATCGGAGACCTTGTAATTCACTTCGACCTCTTCCTTGACAAGCTCCAGCAGATTATGCGCGACGTTCAGACATCGAAACTCAACCTCAATGATTCCGGATTCAAAATGACCGAAAGTGCGGAAAACACTACTGGTGCAATTTCGGAAATCATATCGAACATCGGCGACATATCAGCCCAGATTAAAAATCAGGGTGGAAGCGTAACCCAGACTGCTGATGCGGTCAACGACATAACCCAGAACATCAGGGGAATGAACAATCTTATAGAAAGTCAGGCAACCGGAGTAAATGAAGCTTCAGCGGCGGTTGAGCAGATGGTCGGAAACATTTCGTCCGTAAACAAATCCGTCGATAAGATGGCAGATTCATTCCAGGCACTTTCTTTTGATGCGCAGTCAGGATTCAACAAGCAGCAGGACGTGAACGACAGAATCAAGCAGATTGAAAGCCAGTCCGAAATGCTTGTCGAAGCAAACCAGGCGATTTCAAGCATTGCTGAACAGACAAACCTTCTTGCAATGAACGCTGCAATTGAGGCGGCACATGCAGGAGAGGCTGGAAAAGGATTTTCTGTCGTTGCAGATGAAATCCGTAAGCTTTCGGAAACGTCAAGTTCACAGTCAAAGACAATCGGTGAGCAGCTGGGAAAAATCAAGGATTCAATCACCGAGGTCGTAAGCGCATCAAGTGAATCAAGCGAAGCGTTTGCATCGGTGTCTTCAAGAATCAAGGAAACGGATGAGCTTGTCGTCCAGATTAAGGCGGCGATGGAAGAACAGAACGCAGGTTCAAGGCAGATCAGCAGCGCACTCAAAAACATGACCGACAGTACGATTGAAGTCCGCAAGGCATCAAAAGAAGTTGCAGTACGGAGCGACAGAATCAAAACCGAAATGTCCATACTCCAGAATGTTGCAGACAGCATGAAACAGAGCATGGATGAAATGTCGGTCGGCGCACAGAAAATAACCGAAACCGGAAACGCGCTCGGAACGATTTCAAACGAAATGAAAAACGCCATAAACACAATCGGAAGCCAGATTGATTTGTTCAAAGTGTGATTGATTTTATTCAATTTGTTTTTGTTTTGTCAAAAATCCTTCGAGATGAATTTCCCGGAGGATTTTTTGTTGTTGGTGGGAGATTTGGAGGTTATCTATATTACGGCCGATATTTATGAATGTCTGCGGTCACATGAATTTTCTGAGCGATTATGAAACGAAAATGATAGTTGATTTTTTAGGGGGAACATATGAAAAAGAATTTGATTTCAGCGGCAGCTCTTGTATTGGGTTCGTCGCTTGTGTTTGCATACGGTACAAAATTTATATTTTACATTGAGCCGTATCAGGCAAAATGTGCGGACGATTTTGTTGTCGTGGATTGCGGAGTCTGCTACGTGGGAAACGATGATTATGAAGACGCACCTGAACATGAAGCTGTGGTGTCGGAGTTTTATATCTGCACGCATGAAGTGACTCAGGATGAATACGAAAAAATCATGGGCACAAATCCAAGCAGGTGCAAGGGAAAAAATCTTCCGGTG
>JAFPKH010000356.1:0-2641 GCA_017424825.1 Treponema sp.
AGCCAAACAGTCCAGCAGGGAAAGTTCCCGTTATCTTACGATTATCAGGATCTATTGTACTTCTTCCGCAGTAAGTATTCCATTTTCCCTTATCATCTCTTCCATTTTTTCCTTTCGCTCCTTTATGGAAGAAAGTGAATACGACAGGGTTGTCCTTCGCCTTAATTTTTCCACTATCCGCATCATAGTCCTTAGAATGAAGCGTTATAACGGTTTTATATGATGTGCTGAAATTTTCCATGACAGATTTTGTGGTGTCATCGGCATCTACCGCAGCAGTAAGGTAATAATTCTTATCCTTCAGTGACATCACATCAAATTCCCACTTGGCCGTATATGTTCCAGATGTCTCAAAAGTTGCCGGCAAATCTGATGACCAGCCCCGGAAGAACCAGCATTGGCGTACCGGCTCCTCAACAGAAACGGCGGCTCCATAAAGGCCTGTCAGTGTTTTTGTGTTTTCGCCTGTGCTTTCAAATTTGCCTTTTCCCGCATCCAGAGCAAGGGTTACGGTTTCCAGCGCATAACTTATCTTTACCTTGTCGCTTCCGTCACCGGAAATAACTGTCTGCGTAACTGTTTTTGCATAGTGAGGCCTGTTTTCTGCTACAACAGCGGTCGTTTCTCCAATGGTTCCCTGTTCCGACCTGGAAGATTCCATGCCGTAAGTTCCATTGGGCTGCTGTACCCACACTTCAACAGTATAAGAACCTTTTACAATTTTCCAAGTTGCCGTGTATGCCGCATTTTCAGCCGGACACACATTTGGAACTCCATCCCAGATTGCCTTGTATCCATCTCGGAATGCTTCGGGAACAACAACTTTCTGTCCGTATCTGAGAGTGAGGCTTACAGATTTTGCATCCGATCCGCCGGCTCCTGCTCCCTTGAATATACCTTCACCGGCATTGAACGTAAGCACGGATGTCTTAAGCTCATATTTTACGACCGCTTTTCCGCTTCCGTCTGCTTTTATTACGGTCTGCTCAACTTTGGCGTTATAATGCTCCCTTGGCTCAGGCGTTACGGCACTCGTTTCTCCGGTGGTTCCTTTTTGTGTTTTAGAAGATTCAAGCGTATATTCTCCGCTTTCCGGCTGCTGTACGAAAACTTCAAGGGTATAGGGCGTGTCATTGCGAGGCTTCCATGTTGCCGTGTATTTTGCATTTTATGCAGGGCATACATTTGGAACACCGGTCCAGATTGCGGTATAGCCTTCGCGGGATGCTTCCGGTATTTCAACAGTCTGTCCGTATTTGAAAGATTTCTGTACGCTCGATTTTCCGTCAGCAAATTTTCCACTTCCGGCATCGAAGGTAAGAGTGTAGTAATTGCGTTTATAATAGAAGGAAACAAAAGATGTACCGTCTTCCGAAATTACGGTGTTGTCCGCATGGTCAAACGTAAATCCGGTAAAGGACTGTGCATCGATTTCTCCAAGAGAAGTTTCTGTTCCGGTTTTTCCGCTTTTGACAGACCTTTTGTCTTCCGCTTCCTCAAAATCTCCTGAAACGGACTCAAAATAGCTCCTTATGCAGTAGTCAGCCAGTCCGCTTTCCCAGGATGCAGTATATGAACACATGCTTCCAGAACCTGCAGTACCAAAATCAGGCCACTGGACTTTATAGCCGTCTTTCGTGGAGCTTGCTTCGGGCGGTTCTATTTTCTGACCATGCCTGAACTTCCGGGTGACGGTCCTCACATCTTCTCCGTTTTCCCCGGCTCCTTTGAAAACACCTTCACCGGCATCAAAAACAACTTCATAAAGCTTACGGTCATAATGGATTTTTACGATAGTGGAACCATCAGATGAAATCTTGCAGTTGGGAACGGAATCTTTAAGGATAAATCCTTCATAATCTTTTTGAACCGCTTCGGTCATGCAGTCCGGTTTTCCGATCAAAGTCTCGCAATCAGCTTCGGTATAGCCGTCGTCATTAATGTTCTGGAGGAGATGGGAAACGTTGTATTCAACGGACGGATCTTCCGGTTTTTCACCGCTGTCACCTGTTCCGCCCATTTGTCCGGTTCCGTCGATATCAACACGGCAGGAGAAAAAACAAGCCGCCGCGGTCAGCATGAAAAATAAAGCCGTTTTTTTACAATCCATTTTACCACCTCAATTGCTTTTGAAAACGAGCGTGTAGCTTCCTTCTTCACCGAATGGATAATCAAGGTTGTGGGACATAAGCGTTTTGCAGGGAACGGTAAGCGTAAGCATCGTCTTGTCTGCGCTGAATGTTACAGGCAGTTTTTTTCCATAAAAATGCCCAGTGATAGAGCATTTTCCCATGTCTATGTCACTGCTTCCGCAGATGGAATTGTATTCAGAACCGTTTTCATTGCCGTTTGAATTTTTATGGTAGAATTTGAACCAGGTAGGATTGTCTTTCGCCATGTAAAATCCGCTGTCAAACTGCCAGTCCCTTCCGAATATGTATATGAAACTCTTGTCCGTCGTGCTGAACTCAGAAATAACCGAAGAGCCGCTTTCATTTTTTGCAGACACGAGATAAAAGTATTTGTTTTTTAGTCCGAAAGATTCGGAATCCCATGTTGCGGTGAACGTCCTGTTTTTATCTGCATTTCCAAGATTTGGCCACACGACCGAAGCTCCGTCCTTGGTTGCAGCCGGGGGAAC
>JAFPKH010000357.1:0-2513 GCA_017424825.1 Treponema sp.
TTCATCCTCAAAAACAGAGCAGGAATCAAAAGGTGATGAAAAAATTTTAATCGACCTTACAAGCAATTCCGTCACCGAAGAAAAATTTCCGTTCTCGCTTTGGGCAAGGATTGCACGAAAAATTTTGAACGGGCAGTCACATACGCTTTTGGAACGCACTTCGGTTTTTGGAACGGAGCAGCTCAGGTCATCGCTTGCAAAATATCTTTCGGATTTTCGCGGGATGTCAGTTGATGAAAATCAGATTGTAATCGGCGCGGGAACGGAATCGCTTTACTCAATGCTCGCTCAATTTTTGGGACGGAACGAAATTTTTGCGGTAGAGAATCCGGGCTATCCAAAGGTAAAAAAAATCTTCGAGCTGAATGGAGTGAAAACCATAGCCGTACAGACCGACGGCGACGGAATGTGCGTTGAAAAACTTTTAAAGACAAAGGCAGACGTAATCCACATTTCACCGAACCACCATTTTCCAACAGGAAGCGTCATGGGAATTAAAAGACGGCTGGAACTTTTGGACTGGTGCGAGAAAAAAAACGGTAGATTTATAATCGAGGATGACTACGACAGCGAATTCCGCTTTAACGGGAAACCATTGCCGCCATTGCAGTATTCGGATTCCACAGGCTCGGTTATTTACGTCAACACTTTTTCAAAAATACTTTCACCTTCTTTCAGAATTTCGTACATGGTTTTACCCAAAAAAATTGTGGACGGGTTTGCAAAAAAAATTGGAATCTACTCATGTCCTGTTCCCGCGCTTGACCAATTGATTCTTGCGGATTTTATCAACGGCGGGCATCTTGAAAAACACATTTCGAGAATGAGAAACATCTATCGGAATCTTCGGAACACTTTGATTCAGTCCATTGAAAAAAGTTCGCTTTCTAAAAACGCGGAAATTTTTGAAGAGAATTCCGGACTGCATTTTTTGCTGGAAATCAAAACGGAAAAAACAAAATCAGAAATCAGGAAGGAACTTTTGGAACGGAAAATCAAAATTGCGCAGCTGGACGATTTTTATCTGGATGCTAAAAATATGGAAGAAAAAAATGGACGGACGGTTCTGGTTGTGAATTATTCTGCCTTAAAAAAAGATGAAATCCCCACTCTGGTTTCCGCACTGGAAGAGGTCGTTGAAAAAACACTGTGAATTTTGTGCCGTTGAGTTTTTTATGTATAAGTAGTAGAATCGGTTTTTAAAATTGCTGAGGGCTTAAAATCTAAGGAACTGGAAAGAAGGTTTTTATGAACAAACTGGAATTAATCAGGCAGCTTGCCATCATCATTATTTTTGCAAAAGTTTTTGGACTCATCGCGAGAAAACTCAAGGCTCCACAGGTTGCGGGCGAAATCATCGCGGGACTTTTGATTGGACCGAGCATCCTTGGTTGGGTGCAGCCCTCTGACTTTTTGAGCGGTATGGCGGAAATTGGCGTAATCATGCTGATGTTCAACGCAGGGCTTGGCACGAACATAAACGATCTGAAAAAATCCGGGCTCAAGGCAACTCTGCTTGCATGTGCGGGGGTTGCAGTTCCTTTGGCCGCAGGAACTTTTTTGTTCATGTGCTTCTACGGATTCGGCGAAATTGGGTCGCAGGAATTTTACAGGGGACTTTTCATTGGAACGATTCTGACCGCAACATCCGTGAGCATAACTGTGCAGGCCCTGAAGGAGCTTGGAAAACTTTCAACAATGGTCGGAACAACAATCGTGAGCGCGGCAATAATCGACGACGTGATTGGAATTGTTGTGCTTACGTTCGTAATCAGTCTGAATCCATCAAACGCGGGAGAAGGAGACCAGGTTGGAAGCATCGTTAAGGTCATTCTTTCAACACTTTTATTCTTTGTTCTTTCTATTGTAGTGGGCTATATTTTCTATAAAATCTTCAAGTTCTACGAAAAAAAGCACAGCCACACAAGACGTATTCCGATTGTCGGTCTTGCGCTTGCGTTCTCGCTTTCATACATTGCGGAACATTTTTTCGGAGTCGCGGACATAACGGGTGCATACATAGCAGGGGTAATCCTCTGTTCTACAAAAGATTCGTCCTACATCTCGCGGAAAATGGACGTGAACTCATACATGCTTTTCGGTCCAATCTTTTTTGCTTCAATCGGATTGCAGACAAACATAAGGACGCTGGACACATCCATCCTTCTCTTTTCGCTCGCATTTGTCGCTGTGGGAATGTTGTCAAAAGTTGTCGGATGCGGTGCGGTTGCAAAACTGTGCAAGTTCAATTTCAGTGACAGTCTGAAAATCGGATGCGGAATGATGACACGCGGTGAAGTCGCATTGATTGTCGCGCAGAGAGGTCTGACAGAAGGAATACTTGACCACGCATTTTTCACGTCGGTCATCCTTTTGATAATTGTAAGCTCCATATCCGTACCGATTATTTTGAAAGCGATATACGCGCACGATGACAAAAAACTGGCTTTGCAAAAACCATCGGGAGACAGCGTTCAAGCTTAGAGCCTGACATAAATCTGAAAGCAAAAAAA
>JAFPKH010000358.1:0-2987 GCA_017424825.1 Treponema sp.
ACGGAAAGAATTTCCAGGGTTTACAAGTAGTCCGCCGTCAAAATCAAAGCCGTATTTTTTCGCCCATATGCAGAGGGTTTCTCCGTAGCCTTCAAGAACCGGGCTTGTAACAGGATTTTTAAGCTTGTCGCCGAAGATACTTTTTGAAGGAGCCTCTTTTAGCTCTGTCCTGAACATGAGTGCGCAGTGCCTTGTTTCCGGGTTTTCAATCCTCGACGCTGATTTCGAAAAACTTGAATCAAGGTATGTTCCGCGGCAATAGGGCTTTCCGCCGTTGTATGAAAAATCTGCTCCGAACACCCTTATTTTTTTTGCACCAAGCTGACGGGCAAAATCGCATGCAGCTATGGTTACCGTGCCGGATCCGCTTTCAACCGTAAGAAGTCCAAAACCTTCAGCTGCCTTCATGCACAAAGGATGGAAGCTTTTTACGAAAATCACCCTGCATCCGCGTTCAATGACTGCGTTTACCGCCGTATGGTTTGCACAAAGATCAAAAACAAAACAAGGAAGCTTTCCGTTCAATCCGGTTCCGAGCATAAAATGGCCTGAAGAAACGAACTGTCCGTCGATCGAAAGAACGTAATCAGGATCTATTCCCCTTGAAACCAAAGGACCGTATGCAGTGTCGGTAGAGAAAACCACGTAATCTTCCCGGTGTGATGAAATCATGCCCGCGGTCAAGTCAAGGCTTGGTCCTGCCGCAATGACGGCTGCAATCTTTTCCGTGCAAGGTTCCGCTTCCACTTCCGATGCTACGGCTGCAATCTTCAGGTTTTCCATTATGTTTTTCTGCCAGATTTTTCCGAAATGCGACTGGACTGAAAAATCAGCGGAAAGTGATCTTATCTTTTTTTCTATTATATTTTTTATAAACGAGCATTTTTCTTGTGAATGGATTTCCCACGCACGCTGGGCTGCAAACGTAAACGAAGGATATGCGGCAGGAAAATAACGCTTTTCCAATTCAGATTCAAAATCATCTGCGGTGCAAAAAGAAAGCTTTGCGGAATCAGAAAGCTCCCTTACGCCTGGAATTGAAAGACAGAAATCAAGGCTTTCTTTGTCGGCTTCCACTGCAAGAACAAAAAAATCACCGGAGAGCCTGGAAAGAAGGTTTTCAATGTGGAATCCACCGCCTATACCTGCTGCGACTATGAATCCGCATTCAGCTTCTTTCATGAACGACTGCGCTTCCGACTCTGGATTGTATTTTGAGTGCATGGGCTTACCGTCAGAAAAAAGAGGCACGATCCGGCCGGTCTTAGATAAAACTGTTCCTGAATAAATCATTTTTCCCGCTGTCCTTGACCTTTGTCCAGATAGTCCGTCATTTCACGGCAGAAAACGTTCATTTTTTCCATTATCTTTTTCCTGACCGAGACTTCGTTTTCCGTTCCCTTGTTGCGCTCCAAGACTATGTATTCAGAAGGGAATATGTTTTTTACCCATTCGTCGTCATGCATGTGGCTTTCAATTATGCCGCGGATTTTTTTCTTTCTTTCTTCAATGCTGAAGTCTGTTTCCGTAAAAACAAGGTTCGGTTTCGGAAGCTTCCTTGTGTTGTGAGACTCAAAATATTTCCAGTTCACGTCGCTGATTTTTCCTAGCGAGTTGGAATACACGAAATTATTGCTGAGCCTGAAAAGCCTTCCTCCGAAATCGCTGCCCTTGAACCAGTCCCTGTATGCAGAAAGAGCGGTAGAAGGAAAGCTTCCTTGTGAAAGCCTTGTTTCTTTTGTGGAAAGCCTGTAATCTTTTGCGGCTCCTGTAAGCTCAAGTTCATTCGGCTGTGTGTGGCAGAATCCTTTTGACGGTGCAAGGTCAAGACCGCAGAAATAGACGTTTCCGTCGCTTATGTCCAGAGCGAGCTTTGCGGCTGTTCCGCTTACCGTTCCGTTTCTCATGGCCTTTACCTGTATGTATCCGCATTCTTTCAATATGTCTTCACCGGATCCGTCACCGTATGAAAGGGGGATGACGGTTCTGTCAAAAATCTTTCCGTAGCATGCAGCTTCAACAGGCATTGCGACCGGTATGTCAAAGTCATTTTCCATTGCAAACGATAGGTGCCGCTTTGCCCAGTATCCGCCGTCCGTTGTTACGATCAGGTCTGGAATCAGCGAATTTTCTATAAGCGGCTTAAGGGCAGATGACAGTGCAATCAGAAAAAAAGAGTGCCTGTGCTCTATAAGCTTCGGAAATGAAGTTTGAAGGCTGGGACCGCTTGCACACACTACGACCGGAGAGGAGCCTTTCTGTATGTATGCGTTTTTATGCGAAAAAAGGCAGAACCTGATTGAATTTCTTGTCCAGCGCTTCGCAAAATATGTCATCGTCGTGAGTACAGCCCGGCTTTTCAGCACTGCAGATTTTATTTCGTTCCATACCGCACTGCACTCGGACGGGAATGCTTTTTCCGAAGGTTTCCATGAAGCAAAAAGGCATGCGCTTATTCCTTCTTCTCCCATGTAATTGAAGAGCTGCTGTGAAAGGGGAACGTATGAATGGCTGTCATAAAGGAAGCTTTTGTCCCAGAAATAATTGTAATCGGAAAAAAAAGAATTGTAGCGGACGCAGCATAATTTTGCACCCGGAAAACGTTCCCTTAGAAACTGGGCGCAATAGGACAGTGCAGGCTCCGTAATCAGTATGTATGACGGAAGGAATGAACATTCAAGCGAATCGACGAATCTCTGGGCCTCCTTTTCGGGGGCATAGGCGGAATGCAGCTTGATTCCGTCAACAGAAACTGAGTCCTTCATACCTTCTTTTTTCAAAAGATTAATCGTCATGCTTTTAAAATCGGCAAAAAAAAACCGTATCCCTATACAAGATTTATTCCTGCAAGGATACGGTTTCAAGCCTGATTAGCGGCTGTTTTTCAAAGCTCAGGACAAGCCAAGCTCATTGAACAGCTTCTTGTATGTGCTGAACTGCTCTGACTGGGCGAATTCCGCAATCTTGTCCTCTGGAAGGCTTTCAAG
>JAFPKH010000359.1:0-18076 GCA_017424825.1 Treponema sp.
CTTTATGCAGGTGCGCTCAAAGGTATGCTAGAAGCTCTTGAAGATCCTTATTCGGTCTATATGCCGAAAGACGAATGGAGAAGCCTTAAGGACACGACCGTCGGAAGTTTCGGAGGCGTGGGTCTTTCAATAACCAAGCCGACTGAAAACAAGCCCGACAAGCCTGCTTATGTGGAAGTTTCACAGCCCATAGAAGATTCACCGGGATACAAGGCAGGAATACAGGCAGGTGACCTTATAGTTGCGATTGACGGAACCGACACGTCGACCATAACGATGAACGAAGTCCTTGACAAGCTCCGCGGAACGGTCGGAACCACTGTCACCGTTAAAATTAAGCGCGGAAAGACCATGGAATTCGAAAGGATACTCACACGCGCAGTCATTGAAAATCCGACCGTAAAATCAGGCATGATCGAAAACTCAAAAATCGGATACATAAAGATTACCGAATTTTCATCCAATACGGCTCCGAGGGTTCAGGAAGCCATAAACAAATTCGTAGGCGAAAGATACAACGGACTTATCATTGACCTTCGCAACAACGGCGGCGGACTCCTTTCATCTGCCGTTGACATTGCGGAAAAATTCATTGATTCAGGAATCATCGTTTCAACGAAGAGCCGCATATCATATGAAAATTCCGTATACACAGCACACAGGGGAAAAACCACGGTCCGCGGAATCCCTGTCGTAGTGCTGATCAACGGGGCTTCTGCATCTGCTTCCGAAATCCTTGCCGGTGCGCTCAAAGACACTCACGTGGCATATCTGGTGGGAGAAAAAACATACGGAAAGGGCAGCGTCCAGATTCCGAGCGAGCTTGTTAACAACGACGGCTTTAAGATTACCGTTGCGCGCTATTATTCACCGAGCGACACCAACATCGACAAAATAGGCATTCCTCCTGACAGGGAAGTGAAATTCCCGGAATTCACCGAAGAAGAGGAAAAGGCTTACGTAAACCTTGTTTCTGCGGAAGAAATAGAGGCTTATGTCGAAACTCATCCGAACATGACCGAAGAGCAGATTGCAGCCTATGCAGAGACTCTTTATCTTGCATATCCGATCGACAAGCGCGTGATCAGAAAGATTGTCCGCAATGAAGTCGACAGGACACGCCCGTCACGTCTTTATGATTTGGATTATGACCTTCAGCTGAACGAAGCCATCAAGATTCTGAAAAATGAGGACATGGACAAGCTGATGAAGTCAACCAAGACATTGAAGCAGCTCCAGGCGGAAGTCAAAGCGGAAACAGAGACCGAAAAGTAATCTGATGAGGCAGTTCGTATCAGATTCGGATATTGATTCTTCAGGCACTCTCACCGTATCGGGAAAGAAATTCCATCATATGGTGAAAGTGCTCCGTGCCAACCCCGGCGATATGGTCTATGTCCGGCTCCCCGGCGGCTTGATGCAGAAAATGACCGTTTCTTCAATAGATTATGCGAAGAAAAGGCTTTTGCTCCAGCTTGCAGGTGAAAATACGGCGCAGGATGCTGAATCAAGGCCTGTGAATGAAGAACCGCCATTAAAAGACAAGCCGCAGATAGAAATGTGGCTTTTTCAGTTTGTGGCTAAGCCTCCGAAGATGGACTTGATCATAAGGCAGGCGACCGAATGCGGAGTTTCATTTATCATTCCGGTGGCCGGTGAGTTTTGTCAGTCCGGTCCGGTTGAATCTGCTGAAAAAAAGAGCGGCGGAAAAGATGACCGTTGGGAAAGGATAATTACGGAAGCCCGTGAGCAAAGCGGATCTCCTGTACAAACGAAAGTGCTTCCCTGCATGACGCTTGAAAAAGCCCTGGCATATTGGAAAGATTATTCCGGTGAAGATTCCGGGGCCGTCGTTCTTTATGAGAGGACTGAAGGAACCGTCACAATTCACGGTGCATTTGCCGATAATGATAGAACAAAAAAAGCGGCGGTCTTTGTCGGGGCGGAAGGAGGCATTTCTCCCGCTGAGATTGCGGCTATGAAAGACTCCGGGATACTTCCTGTACACTTTATGACCAATATATTGAGATGCGAAACCGCGGCTTTATACGGTATTGCTGCTGTACAGAACACACTTATGGAGAAGGGACTATGGCAATTCAGAGAATAAAGGTATTGGACGTACCGGTAGATATCTGCGAGGTACAGGACATTGAGGAAAAAATCATGGAGATGGAAGCACAGCCTGGAACAAAGCAGATTGTGTTTCTCTCCGTCTGGGATCTGCTAAAGGCAAGAAGAAAGGGCGAATACAGCCGTTGCGTTCAGAATGCAGATTTAATCCTCCCGATTTCCAAGAGCATACTCAAAGGCGCAAAAAAGCTCAAAAAGCCGGTGCCTGTCCGCTATAATCCGTTCAATGCAATAATATCCATATTGAGCGTGCTGGAATCACATTTCAAATCTGTCTATCTGCTCGGCGGACGCAAAAAGACTCTCATGGCTGCGGAAAAAAACGTGCGCACTACGTTCAAGGATCTTCAGATTGTGGGACGCTACGTTGGTTTTTACCCGCGCAACATCGAAAATGACATCGTTCAGGCAATCTACAAGGCATCTCCGTCTCTCGTTCTGGTCAGCGAAGGAATCAAGGAAAAGGATTGCTGGGCATATAACCGCAGGAACAGCTTTTCATCAAGCATTTTCCTCTATCAAAAGGACATCATCGGGATTTTCGGTGAGCGCATAAACAGGATCTCCGAGAAAAAATTCGACAAGGGACTGGAAGTCTGGGAAGAAATCAAGCACAATCCGTTCAAAATCTTCCTGATTTTCCCATACATGAAGTTCAAGATCCTTTTGATCTGGTACAGGCTTTTCAAAAAGGACAACGCCTGAAAAGATTATGAAAAATCACATTGTAGCCGTTTTCTCAAAAAATCCGTCGTTGGCAGACTGGTGCAATTGCGTGCTGGGAGATACGTTTCCCGTTTTCTGGCTGCAGGATACCTGTGGTTTTCCCGAAACATGCCGTCCTGTCGCCGTTATTTCTGATTTCGATGCCGAAGCTTTTTCGCGCGTATATGATTTTTTCTGGAAAAACAGGATAAGGTGCTATTTTGTTTCTGGAGCAGGCTTGTTTTCTTCTTCCGCATGGGAAAGATTCCCCAAGGCAAAGTTCATCGATGAAGGCAACGACCTTATGCTCCGTCTTTCAATCGAATCGGAATACCATCTTTCGCCGATGCGCACGACTTTTGACGTTCCCGAAAATCTGGTCGAAGAATACTACAGGCGCTTGCTCTGTGCATCCCAGTCCGATGAAAACGTGCTTCTTTTGGGAAATCTGGGAGCCGGAAAAACCCATGACGCAATGATAATCCATCAGAATTCAAAGAGAAAGGACAGGCCGTTCATAAGCTTCACCATGGCGGAATCAAACCTGAATTCCGTTGAAGGCGATTTGTTCGGCATAGCGAAAAACACTTATACCGGAGTTTCTGCAAAGGAAGGTGTCCTGCGTATGGCTCAGGGCGGAACCTTGTTTTTTGACGAGATAACTGAAATCCCCCTGGAAATGCAGTCAAAGCTCCTCACTGTGATTTCGGAACGTAAATTCAGGCAGAAAGGAAGCGACAGGGAAGAAATCTTTACCGGCAGGTTCATTTTTGCAACGAATGCCGACATTGACAGATTGGTCAGGGAAAAGAAATTCCGCGCGGATTTGTACAGCAGGATCAACGTGCTTAGGCTTAGGGTTCCTGACCTTAACTGCCGCACCGATGACATAACGGATCTGGCCGTGGAATATGCCGCCGAAAAGAACAAGACGCTTACGAAAGATGCCCTCCGTGCGCTGAAAAGCCACAATTGGACGGGAAACATAAGGCAGCTGAGGAACGTGGTCGTAAGGGCATGCACTTTTTCAAGAAACAGCGTCGTTGACCAAAAAGATTTGTCTTTTGATTAGGAGAGCAGCCCGGTCAAGTTTGGCCGCCGTAAATTTTTCTATATATTCTCTTTTTTTCTTCCGAAAAATAGTGTATAATTATAAAAATATCTAAAAACTCTAGTTTTAGGGTACAATAGAATGCATCAGGCAATTTGGTCTGGAGGAATCTTATGAAAAGAATTTTAATGTTAGCGGCAACTGCACTGGTTGCGTTCAGTGCATCAGCATTTGATACTCATTCGATTACACCAAAGGGAAACATTTCTAACTACACGAAGACGAATTATACGATCGTATCAAAATTCGGCTCGACATACCGCTCAGTTGCAGTCAAGTACGTCCATATGTACAACAATGCAGGCCAGGAAATCGAATGTACGGGCTACAATGCAAAGGATGCCGTGGTTGACAAGGTAGTATATGCCTATGATTCAAAATCACACCTTAGCTCATCAACGTTCTACAATGCACAGGAGGCCGTAATCTGGAAGACCACATGCGAATATGACACCACAGGACGCATAACTTCCGAAAGCGAATATGACGGTGACGGAAATCTTACCGGAAAGACAATCTATGAATACAACCAGAAAACCAACAAAGTGACCGAATCCTATTATGACGGCGCAGGAAAGCTTTTGGTAAGGGCAATCTCAACGAACACGAACGTCGGAAAGCCTGCCGAAATCTTCCGCTACTATGGTGACGGTTCTTTGGACAGGCACGAAATCTACACGTACAACGATGCAGGTCTTTTGGCCCAGATCGAATACACGGACGTGGGCGGACAGCTTACTTCAAAGCTTGTGTACCGCTATGATGCAAAGAACGTGCTTACTGAAATCCAGACATACAACGGCAAGGGTGTTTTGTATCAGCGCGAAATCTACAACAGCGACACAAACGGAAACCCGACCAAAATCTCCGTCTATCTTGTTTCTGAAAAATTCGGAGGCACGGTGAACGAGCTTCAGACACAGTCAACCATAACATATTCCTATAAATAACGGGAAGATTCATCATTTGGCCGTCCGCATGATGGGCGGTCATTTTTTTTAGTCCGCGCAGAAAAACTGAACTTTTCGGACGGCTCTATTCTAAACCTTGATTTTAATCATACCGATAGTTAGAATTAAGGTAGTAGTTTAAAAGAGGGGTATTTATGAAATCTATCGGGATTAAACTTGCAGACGGGTCTTTCTATCCGATTTTAGAAGAAGGCAGCATTGAAACCAAGGATTTGGAAGTTACTACGGTAAAGGACAATCAGACAAAAGTTCAGATTGATTTGTACCGTTCAGAAACAAATTCAATGGAAGATGCCGAATACGTTGACAGTCTGGAAATCTCCCACCTGAAACCTCATCCGAACGGTGTGCCGACCCTTAATCTCGAATTGAATTTAGATTCTGACAATAAGCTCCATGCTCAGGTAAAAGATCAGGAAACCGGTAAATCCACTCAGGTGCAGGTGAGCCTTGTTTCACGGACGCTTGAAGAAAGACAAAGCCCGGCGAATTTTGCGCTCAATGATTCTTCCGATGAAATCATGCCCGGAGTCGCTGCGGTTGATTCCATACTCAACAGCCCGAATGACGAAGAATTCAATTTTGACCCTGTTTCTGATTTGACCCATATTTCCGAAGATTTGGACGACATAGAGGACACTACGATCGATTTGGCTTCGCTTGATGTGGATTCAATTGAAGATGCCCAGATTTCCGATGAATTTTTGACCGATTCCCAGATCATTGACGATGACATTGTTTCCGACAAGCCGCTCACTGATCAGGACATGCTCATTCCCCCGGATTTGTTCAATGATGAAGGAGACAACAAAAAAGACGATCGTTTCGTGGACAAAGACGGAACCGGATTTTCTTTCGTCGATGATTCCGAATCTGATGATATAGAAGCCGAGCCGCCGCTTAGTGAACCGGAGACTTCCACCACAAGCGCAGAGGATGAATTCCAGGTGCCGCCGACGCTTTTTGATTCAAGCCTCTTTGATGAAACACGCACGGATTCTGACCCTGAACCGGAGCCTGCATTTGAACCGCAGATAGACGCAGCGGAAAATTCAGAACCCATCGCAGAAGAAAAAGCCGACGTTGACCTGGACATTGCACCTCCTGATTTTTCTGACCTTGAGCTTGATGATATCGGAGAAATGGAGCTTGAACCGGAACTTTCCATGACATCTGAACCGGAAGAACCGGGAGTTGAAGCACCGGACATTCCTGAGGAGCCTGAAAGCGGTTTTGCTGATGAAACGGCATTTGATGTGCCATCCGAATCCTCTGCTGCAGAAACTCCGGAGACTTCTGAAAGCTCATACGATCTTCCTGAGTTTGATGATCTTCCTACTGAAACAGCCGAAGAGCCTGCTGAAAAAACAGTGCAAGCCGAAGAGGAGCCTGTGCCTGAAGAATCAGTGCCGGAGCTGGAAACCGAAAGCAATTTTGATTTTTCACTCCCGACATTCGATGAGCTTGGAACCGATGCCTCAGCAGATTTTGATGACAGTTCCCTTGGTGATTTTACTCTCCCTGCCGATACCGATACAGAAAATGAGCTTGATTCAGCTCAGGTGGAAAAGGATCTCTCGCTTGTAGAGCCTGAATTCACCGAACCGGAGCCAGCTGCAGAAACAACAGATTCAGAATCCGTTGATGAAGCCCCTGTTTCTTCGGACGAATCTTCATTCTCCGTTGATGATCTGGAGCTTCCTGATTTCGGCGACGTTGATCTGAGCACTGAATCAGAGCCGGAATTTGCGGTTGACCAGAACATAGAGCCTATTGCAGTGCCGGAAACTGAGGAGACACCGGTAGTTGATTCTGAAATCGGCCTTGATCTCCCAGATTTTGATGACGCAGATTTGACCGACGCTGCTGAACCCGAAGCAAATGAAACGATAGAAGCCGAGCCTGAATCTCCTTCTGAAAGCCTTGATCTCCCGGACTTTGGAGAAGACGGAAGTGCGGATACAGAAAGCTTGGATCTTCCTGATTTTGGAGAAGACGGAAGCGCAGAAACAGAAAACATCTCTCTCCCTGAATCTGCTGAAGATGAAAGTGCAGGTACAGAAAGCCTTGATCTCCCGGACTTTGGTGAAGACGGAAGCGCAGAAACAGAAAGCATCTCTCTCCCTGAATCTGCTGAAGATGAAAGTGCAGGTACAGAAAGCCTTGATCTCCCTGATTTTGGAGAAGACGGAAGTGCGGATACAGAAAGCATCTCTCTCCCTGAATCTGCTGAAGATGAAAGTGCAAGTACAGAAAGCCTTGATCTCCCTGATTTTGGAGAAGACGGAAGCGCGGATACGGACAGCCTTTCCCTTCCTGATTTTGGTGATGACGGAAGCGCTGCAACTGAAACAAAAGCTTCGGACGATACTAAATTTGATATTGACGGAATGGATCTTCCGGATTTCGACAATCTTGACAAGACTTCGGAGCCAAGCGGATCTGAATCTTCCGGTTTGCCTGACTTTGACGATCCTTTCAATTCCCTTTCAAGTCCGACCGGCGGCACAGATTTTGATTACCCGGATTTTGATGATTCACCTCTTGCCATGGACGCTGCATCTGAAAAAGAAGATTCTGAGACAAAAGCAATCTTCGGCGACTTCGATGATACCGACGCAGTGTTTGAAGGTGAGACGGAAGGATTTAAGGATCCGACTGCCGGAAAGAAAAAATCAAAGAAAGCGAAGAAAAACGTCAGGACAAGTTCTGAATATGATCCTTATGCCGAGGATGAAAACCGTGAAGACAAGGGAAACAAAAAGCTCATGATTTTCCTTCTTGCGGCTCTTGCAGCTTGTGTTGCCGTAATCTGCATACTGGTGCTCCAGTCACGCGGTGCAAGCGGAAGCAAAAAAACAGGTCCGGAGATTGCAGATACAAAGACGGCCGAAACCGTCAAGTCAAATTCAAACGTCACATCCATGGGCGAACCACGTGCAGAGATAGTCGTGGAGCCTGAATCAGATTCCGTCGCAATCGAACAAGTTGCTAAGGAACCAGAATCTGCCGCAGCTGAAACGACACCGGCTCAGGTCGAAAAGACTCCTTCCGTAAAAGAGACTGTATCGGAAAGAATCGTCTCTGAAGAAAAGAAGATTACCGGCGGAGATGAAGAGCTTGCAGTAAGAAGACCGAAGATTTTTGAGCCTGCAAAAAAAGTGGAGCCGAAGCCCCAGGTCGTAATTCCTGCAAAAGAAGATACGATTATAGTGGCTGCGAATCCTGAATCTGTTGTCCCTGTAAAAAAAAATCCAACGGCAACTAGCGGTTCCGACATCAAATACACCGTAGTCTGGGGAGACACTTTGTGGGACATTTCAAATGCCTACTACAAGACTCCGTACCGCTATGACAGCATTGCGAAGCACAACGGAATCACAGATGCAAATAAAATAAAATCAGGTCAGGTTCTTCTGATTCCTGCTGAGTAATTTTTTCGCAAGGATTTGCCATGTCAAAAAACAGGTTTCAACTTGTTTCCTTCTGGCTTCTTTTCTGCCTTGTTTTCACAACCGGATGCACGAAAGCAAAGGCAGAAGTTTTGCCCGAGGAGATTTCAAAAAAATACGGAAGCGATGTGAATTATTTTTTAGGCTTGCAGGCTGAATCAGAAAATGAAAGCAAAGCTTCCGAGAAATATTTTCAAAAGGCACTTTCTTCAAAATCAAAGCTGACCGTCTATCTTGCTGCAAAAGAACTGGTTTCCATAAGCTCTGAAAAGAATGCCCTGAAATATGCGGCGAATCTTTACAAATCTCAGAATGATGAAAAATTCCTGGCGCTTTATCTTCAGGAACTGCTCAATCAAAAAAACTATAAAAAAATAATTTCGCTCACAAAAAATCTGGACGTTGAATCCGCAGATGATGAAATCATTTTTTACAGATGCGCGGCTTTGCTTGAAGAAGGAGACTCTTCTTTCCCCGGCATCTACAATCTATGGTGCATTGAAAAACCCTATTCTGATTACCATAAAAAAATATTTTCGATGATAAAAAATTATCCTGGAAACGGCTTTGCTTTTGCATCGGAAATTGCAAGGATGGAAAACGAAGCTTCAAAAAGGGAGTGGGGGCAGGCATCGGTTTATGCAAGGCGTGTATTGAGCGAAGGTTCGAATCTAAATCCTCAGGTAGTGAGCACTGCAGGAAAATCCTTGCTCTACGGTTCGTCGAATTATGAACAGAATGCGGCGTTTCTTGAAGGACTTTTGACCGGAGAAAAAGAAGTCGATTTCTATTTGAATTTTTATGCGGGCCGCCTTTATTCACGCGTTGAAAAATCAGTTGACGATGCGCTGGAATATTTTTTAAAAGCCATGGACTGTGCCGAAAGCGATGAAAACTATGACAATGCGCTTTGGTATTATCTGACCGTAGCACAGCAGAAAGACGTTGCACTTGCAGTAAGCGCATGCGAAAAGTATTCCCCTGGCATGCACGATCCGAATTACTTCGATGATTTTTTTGAGTCTCTTTCCGTACAGCTTTTGAACGAGCAGAAATGGAGCGAATATTACAGGATTGCGAATCTGATTGAAAAATATGCAAGCCGTGAAACCGTATCGCTTTATTCATACGTTGCGGGAAGCCTTATTGAAAATGGTTTTTATCTCCCGGAAGGAAAATCAAAAGAAGATGAGATGAAAACTCTCTATACAAGGGCATTGGACGGTGCTTCCGATTCATATCACAAACTGATGGCGGCGGCAAAGCTTGGTCTCAGCGACGAAAAGACTATGGAGTGTTTTTCTTTCTGGAACAAGCTGGAGGATTTTCAGGCTGATGAAGAAGTGGAAAAAATCTTTTACGGCTATATTGATTTTGATTTGATAGATTATGTGTATCCGTTCTGGCTTGAGCACAGCAATGAAATCGGCTTGGATTGCGCAAAGGCAGTCTCTGAATACATTTACTCAAAAACCGGTGAAGACCCTTATTTCAATTACATCGGTCTTAGGATCGCCGCAAAAAAAATGAATTACAGCGAAACCGCCTTGGACAAAAAAATCATGGAGCTTTCGTTCCCGTGCGGATTCAGTGAGTCCGTAGAAAAATACGCCAAAGAATATAAAATAGAAGATTATCTTATTTATGCGCTGATCAGAATGGAAAGCTTTTATTCCCCGGACGCGGTCAGCCATGCAGGTGCGACAGGTTTGTGCCAGCTTATGGAAAGCACAGCCGCCGAAGTTGCAAAAAAACTTGGCAAGACAGATTATGATCTTTTGGATCCTGACACAAACATACAGCTTGGGTCATACTATCTTTCCGAACTGATTTCTCGTCTTGAAAACAATGCCCTTCTGGCCGTCTGCTCGTACAATGCCGGAATCGGAAAAATAAGGAGCACTCTCAAAAGCTGTCTTTCGCTTACAAAACGCAGGGAAATTCCGAACGACATTTTCCTTGAGATGATAAACATAAAGGAAACGAGAAACTACGGTAAAAGCGTGACCGCCGCCGCAGCTTTCTATGCATACCTTTACTTTGATAAATCCCCGGTTTCCGTAATAAAGAATCTGGTAGGATTTTAAAAGCCTGCTTCCATAAAAAAACTAAACTGCTCTTTTGTATTTCCCGATAATAAAGGCATGAAAGTACATGCTATTTTTTTAACGGCTCTTATGGCCACTGCATCCTTGGCTTCAGCTGAGGAATTGTACAAAATAAACGTCATCGCCTCATATTACGGTGAAGAGCTTAACGGCAACAGAACCGCAAGCGGTGAAATATTCAACATGAATGATTATACCGCCGCTCATAATACGCTGCCGTTCGATACTTTGGTAAAGGTAACGAGCCTTGCCACTTCAAAATCCGTAGTCGTAAGAATAAACGACAGGGGACCGAGCGCACCGGGACGTGAGATCGACGTTTCAAAAGCGGCAGCTTCTGATTTGGGAATGCTTAAATCCGGGACTGCAAGGGTTTCCATGGAAATAATCCAATGGGGAACGAGCAACGGGCCTACGACTGATGTAAGCGGAGTGGTCGAAACGCCTTATGAGCAGGAAGCCAGGATTTCCAATCTGGGTGAAAAGCACTACGACGTTCAGCTTGGTGCGTATGCTGATTTTTCCAATGCAAAGGTTTTGGCCGACAAAATCAACAGCGAAGGATTCAAGAACATTGCATATCAGTCAGAAGACGGAATCACTAGGGTGGTAATCCGCGACGTTCCGGCATCTGAGCTTGATTTCACCGTTGAGGCATTGAAGCAGCACGGATTTGACGAGTACCTTGTGCGCCAGAGAAAACTGGGGACCGTAAAGGAATCTTCCGTTGACTACAGCGCGCTGAGGGTTGAAAAATAAACCCGGTAAACACGGTTATATAGGTTTAATCCGCCTGATTTCGGCAAGTGGGGGCTTTTCAGGCGGAATAAAAATGCAAGAATGGGGATCTGCATGAGCGGATTCCCTTTTTTTTGAGCTGTTTTTTTGGGGAAAGTACGGCTTGAAATTTCTAAAAAGAGGATGACATGAAAAACGTTGAAACAAAATTGCCGAACCCCCGCAGATTTTTCAAAAAGAGTCTGTTAGCCGCCGTTCTTATTATTTTTGCCGCGCCGCTTTTTGCTGATTATGTCTACAAATCAGAAGCCGTGGCATCTTTTTATGCTGATAAATTCCATGGCCGGAAAACGTCGAACGGAGAAACGTTCAATATGTATGCCCTGACTGCGGCTCATAAAACGCTTCCGTTCAATACTAAGGTCGTGGTCACTAATCTTGCGAACGGAAAAAACGTTACGGTCAGGATAAATGACAGGGGGCCTTTCGTTAAGGGGCGCGAAATCGATTTGTCAAAGGCAGCTGCAGAAAAGCTTGACATGATAAAATCCGGGACAGCAAAAGTCAAGCTCACGATAATCTCGGGCACACAGAACACATCTCCCTGGAAACTCAACGAAAACAAAAACAAGACATGGGACATACAGCTTGGTGCATTTGCAGTGCGTTCCAATGCCGAAGCCTTGGTCAAGCGCCTTCATGCCGCAGGGATTACAAAATATCTTGCCTACCAAAAATCCGGGAACATAACCAAAGTTGTGATCAAGGACATTGCCACCGCCGACGTGCAGGATTTTCTGAATCTTCTTGAAAAAAAAGGATTCACCGATTATTTTGTAAGGGAGCGGGCGAAAGTTAAAAAATAAAGAATAAAAATATTGAGTAAATCTTAAACAGATTTGTTTGATATTTTCCCACACTGCAAGTTTTTTCTCCATTTTCTCCATTTTTTGTGGATTTTTTTTGACAAATCTCAGAATACAAGTTAAACTTATAAGATACAGAGTACGCTGTTTTGGGAGGAAGTGGGCTTTATTTATGGAAGAGTTGGATAGCCCTGCGGCAGGACGAAAGACATTTTTTATTGCCCCGGACATTACTATATTGCCGGAATCCTATATGGAAGAGTATATGACTAGGGGATATGAGGCATATATTATCGTTGATGACCGCTATTGTCCTATCGGCCGTAAAATTGAGCTGATAATTTCAATGTACCCGAATTCAATCTTTTTCTTCTATATTGATGCGAAAATTGAAGGAATTGAATGGCCGAAATTCATCTACAAAATGCAGCGCGAGCATGGAAATGAAGCCTTGTTCGGAATCCTCTACCTGAATGCAAAGACCGAAGCTGAAAAAGAAAGGATCAAAAAATTCTACCTTTTTGATGTGGGCGTGCAGTGCGGCTGCATAGGATTGGATTATCAGCATAAGAAAAATTTCGTACTTATCGACAGCGTGCTGAAAGCAAATCAGGCTACAGGAAAACGCAAGACAATCCGTGCCACTTGTACCGGAGCAAGTGAAGTTTCGTTTGTAAGGGACAATCTACAGTACAGGGGTAAAATCAACGACATAAGCCTTAGCCATTTTTCATGCCAGTTTTATGAAGGAACCCTTCCTCAATACAGCAAGGTAAAAGACATGATGCTTGTCATTGACGGAATCCACATACAGACCAACGGCGTTCTTTTGATGCAGCGTCCCATTCCTGACGGCGGAAAGCTCAATGTCTTTGTATTTGCAAAAAATGACGGTACATTTGGATTGGAGGGCGAGAACTTTATACGCGTTTCTGAAAAAATCTACCAGCTCATAAGCACCAAGACAAAGGAAATGCTTCACAGGCTTTTTGTGACTGCCGGAAAAGAGCTTGAAGAATCGCAGGCGGCTGAAAAACTTAAGCAGCAGGCCATCCAAAGCGCAAAAAACAAAGCTGAAAAACTTGCAAAGGCTGAGCAGGAATCAGCGGACGGAAAATAAATTTTGTTTTTATAAATTACCATAATAAGGAGAATACGATGGAGTTGAAGGGATCAAAGACCGAAAAAAATTTGCAGGCTGCTTTTGCAGGTGAATCACAGGCAAGGAACAAGTACACATACTTTGCGTCAAAAGCCAAAAAAGACGGATTCAACCAGATTGCGGCAATTTTCGAGGAAACTGCTGAAAACGAAAAGGAACACGCGAAAATGTGGTTCAAGCTTTTGGAAGGAATCGGCTCTACAGCTGAAAATCTGAAGGCCGCCGCTGAAGGTGAGAACTACGAGTGGACTGAAATGTACCCGACTTTTGCAAAAGAAGCCCGCGAAGAAGGATTTGAAAGAATCGCCAAAATGTTCGAGGGTGTCGCCGCAATTGAAAAGGCTCATGAGGAACGCTACAAAAAGCTCCTTGCCAATGTTGAAGGTGATCTGGTTTTCTCAAAGGAAGGTGACGTAATCTGGCAGTGCGCCAACTGCGGTCATATCTGCGTAGGAAAGAAAGCTCCTGAGGTATGCCCGGTATGCAGCCATCCGCAGAGCTATTTCCAGGTTCTTGCAGAAAACTACTAGACTGCATTTTTTCTTGACGGATTTTAATCCTCCGTGGTTTTTCACGGGGGATTTTTTTTGAAATAAATTTGTTTGTATTTTTCCCAAAAACAACTTATACTTATCATATAGCTTCTTATCAGCATCTGCATTTAAATTTTTAGAAGATGGGGTTATATCATGGAGAGAGACTCATCGGATAAATATAAGGTGATAGAACGGTTTCCGTCGTCCCTTTTTTTCATCTACCAGCAGATTTTTTTAGTTCCTATTGTTGCCAGCTGGACTTACACATCGCTGACAAAACTCGTCCCGTTTAGAAAAACCATCGTCGCTTTTACATGTCCGTTCGGAATCCCGATTTTAACTTCGATTGTAGGATTCACGATTTTCTGGTATTTTTTCTGTAGTTCAAAGATCTGCGCTTACAACGGAACGAAAGAGTCATCCGATTACACGAACAAATGGATAAAAATTTTTGAGCGCGTCACATTGATCTTCGCAATCATGAACGGACCTGTGGCCGGGCTTGCGGTAATCGCCACGACATGGATGACTGGTCACAAAACACCGGTTTTGACTCAGCTGATTCTCTGCACAGGATCAACATGCACGTTCAGCCTTGCGTTTTACTGTCTCTTTTCATACAGATTTGAGAAGCTCCTGAAAAAAGTTCCGTTTGAGGAAAAGTACAAAAGCATGTCCCTTATCTCCAAGTGCAGTGTTTTTCCGGGAATCAGCGTTTTGGGAACGGCCATGCACATGATGATTCCGACACTCTGCGAACGACACGGCCTTGAGATTTCTGATACTGCGAAAATCGTTTACGCTGTTTTGATTTTGATAATAGGATTTGCGTTTACGGTTTTCGACATGCTCTGCCTTATGCACGGAATCGTAAAGAGCATGAGCGGCGTTTCGGTTTTTGCGAACAAACTTGCGAAAAAGGATTACACGAGCAAGGAATTTCAAGTGCGGACGCGCGATGAGTTCGGCCTTTTGATGATGGACATGAATTCGTTTTTCGCGGTGACAAAGCATCTTCTTTCCGACATTGCAGAAAGCACGGACATTTCCCTGAAGACCGCGAATCAGTTTTCGGAAAAGATGGAGCTTACATCCAAAACCGTCGGCGAAATCAACCGGAATGTCTCGAACGTAAACGAGCGTGTGGAAAAACAGTCGTCGGGCGTTGAAAGATCAACCATGGCCGTGCATAACATGATTTCAAATCTGGAGGAGCTTAAAGAAAAAATTTCCGCTCAGGTTGCCGGAGTTTCAAATTCTTCGGGTGCGGTTGAGGAAATGGTTTCGAACATAAATTCAGTTTCGGCGATTTTGGAAATGAACTCCCAGAATGTAGATTCCCTTAAGATGCAGACGGAACTCGGAAGACAAAAAGTTCTTGAAGCCGCAAAACTTTCTGAGGAAATAAAAGACCAGTCCAAGGGTCTTATGGAGGCTTCGGGCATAATCCAGAGCATCGCAAGCCAGACAAATCTTCTGGCCATGAACGCAGCAATCGAAGCGGCGCACGCCGGTGAATCAGGAAAAGGATTTGCAGTGGTTGCAGATGAAATCCGTAAGCTTGCCACCCAGTCCGATCAGCAGGGAAAAAAGATTTCGGGAAACCTTAACCAGCTGCAGCAGTGCATAAACGAAGTCGTTGAAAACACAAACGAAGTACGCTCGCAGTTTGACATAATCTTCTCGTTGACCGACACCGTGAAAAATCAGGAAATCATAATCAAGGGAGCGATGGATGAGCAGACTGCCGGAAGCAACCTGGTTCTCCAGTCGATGAGCAACATAAAAGAATCGACCGATGTCGTGAAAAACAATTCGGAGGAAATCTTCCTTGACGGACAGCGCATAAAAAAAGAGATGAAAGCCTTGGAAGAAGCGACCGCAGATATCGGAGATGCAATGAAGCTTGTGTCAGAAGGAACCGCCGGAATAACCGAGGCAATCGCAAGCATAGAAAAGAGCAGCTCGGAAAATCAGCGGAACCTTGATTCACTGCAAAAAGAGGTCGGTGGATTCAAGCTTAAATAATAGATGATTTTAAAAGCTGTCCTTGGATTCAGTCTGTTTAGTTCAAATCGACACGGAGAGAGGCAAGGTGTTTTTTGTGTTCGTCCGTGACCCGGTAGCTTTCCACTGCTTTTTGGATTGCCTTGTTGTGCGTCCATGGTTCGAGCTTTTTTTCTTCGATGTATTTGACCGCTTTGTCGTACTGTTTTGCAAGTGCCGTTGCGAAATACCATGCGACCATCATTTTGATGTAATAATCTTCGCCGCGGTTTTTTGCTGCCCATTCAAGATATTCGTCCTTAAAATCTTCGTCAAGAAATTCATTCATCAGCATGCGGAGACCGAATCTGGCTGTGTAGACGTGTTCTGATTTTATCCATTTTTTGATCAAGGGGAGAAGCTTTCCATGGTTTTTCTTGAAGACTTTCGGGCTTGACTGATCGCATACCGGCCAGCAGTCGATGAACGGAAGAAAACGCTCAAGCTCTTTTACGCACGTGTCAAAATCCTTGATCAGCGAAACAAGGAAAAAGTGGATCATGTTCTCTTCGTAAAACTTGTGGGGAAGCTCCTTTAGAAACTCGTCGGCTTCATCGGTTCCGAAAACGTCTTTTGCAATCTTACGCATGCCGGGAGTCCTTACGCCTATTATAGAATCTTTAGGAATGTTCGGTACAAGCCTGCTCTGAAATTCACGGTATTCACTGTCACGCTGGTCAAAAAGTCTTTCGCGTATGCCCATAGGATCAATCCTCCGGTCTTGTCAAATTTGGATGGAGGTTCATGACCTGCTCATAGAAATTTTCCCATGCGTTGCCTTCACTGATCCTTCCGTTGAAAAAGTTTTTCATGGCTGCCGTGATTCCTCTGTCAATGTCCGCATCGTATATGGTGATGTTGGATTTGTCCACTGATTTTGCCGACTCAATGAAAAATCTGAACGGGTTCTGCCCGCCGAGGAATTTTTTTTCAAATTTGCTGTCTTCTGCGATTGCTTTCATTACGTTTTCATTGTTTACAAAATCTCCGGTCACCCTTATGATTCTTTCCATGATTTTGTCATCGGTCGTGAGCTTTTCCATTATGTCTTTTACGATGGAAATGTTGTCCGTTCCGGTTGCCGCACAAATCCAGGAGCCTCCCCAGAAAAATCCCTGCGGACCTTTGCAGAAAGCCCAGTCGCCGCTTGTACTTTCGCTCTGCGGTTCTATGACATAATCTATGAACCAGCTCGGGCCGAAATAGCAGAACACTTTTCCGTACTTTTGTGCACCGAGAAACTGTTCGTAGCTCCATAAATCAGCATTGTTGTGGCAGCCGTTTTCCGAGAATTCCTTTTGCTGGGAAATCCATTCGTTTATTGAGTCATCTATGTTGATTTCACCGTCTATGACCCACGGAGTCTTTCTGTTGTCCGAAAACACGCGGTATGTGTCATCCGTGCCGGAAACCATGAAGTAGCCTTTTGCCTTTGCTTTTTCCGCAGCCTTGTTGAATTTTTCCCAATCAGAAAGAAGTTCCTGAATTTTATCCGGGTCGTCCGTTCCAAATACTTCCTTTGCAATCGATCGTCTGTAGAGCATTCCGCCGGGACAGCCTTGCCATGTGAGCGCCTTGAGTTTTCCGTCTGCCGTTCCTATGTCTTTTGTGTACCGGAATTGCTTTGAAAGGTTTTCGTCCGTAAATCCAAGGTCGGCCTTTATGTCGAGCGTGCGGGGGGAATCCGTGTATTTGAGCGCATAGTCAGCTTCAATAAGAAAAAGGTCAATCTTGTTTTCGGAACTTGCCTCATTTTGTTCGGAAAGCGCTTCATCAAGTTCTCCCAGATACTCGTCACCGGCCGGCTTGATAACCCAATTTATCTTTACGTCGCCTATTCCGTCGGTTTTGGGGTCGTAGCCTGGATAAAAGTTTTGCAGCCTGTTCATAAACTCATCGTTCCATGAATAGATGGTCAGGACTTTTCCGCCGTCTGAATATTTTGGCCCTGCATCAGAACTCTTATGGGAGGCAGCCTGATCCTGCCCCGGATTTTTTATTTTTATCTTGAGGTTTCCTGACGAATCGCTTTTGATTGACTTCCATTCGACTGAAGTGCTTCCGTTGTCCGTTACTATCAGTATGGTTGAATTTTTTTTGTCCTGAACCGATACGACGCTTTGTTTTTTTATGATTGTGAATTCCCCCGAAGGACTGGAACATTCGATGTAACAGCCGTCTTCAAAGAACGTGCGGATTGCTTTTTTTTCGCTTTCACCCAGCTGCTGTGCAAAAGTAAATGCCGCTC
>JAFPKH010000360.1:0-5191 GCA_017424825.1 Treponema sp.
AATTTTTTTATTTTTTTTCGGGCGCACCCCTGACGGGTCGGGCTATCCGTGGTTCCGTTCGCAAGGCTCTCTCCATTCCTTCGGAACGCCACATTCGTGCCGCCACTACTATCCCTTGCGCAAAAACATCAGACCTTGAACAAATCGATTTCGGAACCAATCTTTTTGATGTTGTTTCCGACCTGGTTTGAAATTGTCGAAAGATCCGCACCCGTCCTGTTGATTCTTTCCGCACCGATATGCATTTCCTCAATGCTGTCTTTCATTGTGTCGGTTGCGACCTGTAGTTTTTGAATCTCGCTAAGGATGTGCTTGTTTCCTTCCGTCATTTCCTGTGAGGCGGAACGGACCTCCGTGGTTGAATTGTTCATCGACTCCAGCGCCTTGATAATCTGCTTTGAGCCGACCTGCTGTTCCTCCATCGCCGCCTTGATTTGCTCGATAATCTGGCTTGTATCGGAAATGCTCTGAGCGATTGCACTGAACGCCGTGTTTGTGTCGCTTGAGGCATCGACGACCTCCTGGATTGTGACCTGAATCTTCTGAAGCTCGGATCCAATCGTCTTGGACTGCTCGGTTGAGGTTTCGGAAAGTTTTCTGATTTCATCTGCAACGACGGCAAATCCTTTTCCGGCTTCACCTGCATGGGCAGCTTCTATGGCCGCATTCATGGCAAGCAGGTTTGTCTGTTCCGCAATGTTCGCGATGGCGGTGTTCGCATCCTGTAGCATCTTCGACTGCTCTTCAATGCGGATGATTTTTTCGTTGGCGTTGTTCTGGGTAGCGGAACCTTCGTTCGACTGGTCCTGCAAAGTTTTGAACGACGAAATCATTTTGCCGACGGAATTGTTGACGGAATTGATGTTTCCAATCATCTCCTCGACCGCCGCGGAAGCCTCGGTGACACAAGCCGCCTGGGACTGAATCATCTTTTCCAATGAATCGATGTTCGCACTTATCTCGTTGACCGCACCGGCAGTTTCATTGACCGAGCCGGCCTGGTTGACAATCTGCCTGTTAACGCTTTCGATGTTGGATATAATTTCCACGATAGAAGAGGACGCATCCTGTGAGCTGGCCTGCAGATTGTTGTCAACGGCAATCAAATCCTTTTTTGAATTCTGCAGGTTCGTGACGATTCCCTGAAGTTTTTCGACAAAGAGGTTGAATCCTTTGACCACATCACCAACCTCGTCGTTTGAGGCGGTCGGAATACGCTTGGTCAAATCTGCATTTCCGCTTGCAATTTCACCGATGGAATTTTTCACGGTGATAAGCGGCTTTACGATAACGCGGACAAACGGAGCGCTTATTATAAATGAAAAAATGATGGTTCCAATGATGATGAATATTATGGTACGCTGCATGTGGCTCAGTGAATTGAAATAAAAATCATAAGGCACAACGGCGAAAATAGTCCACTCCGTATTTGGAATTTTTTTGTAAGAAACAATCATGCGTGTGTGAAGAGTGGGGTCAACAAAATCTTCCTGATTTTCACGCCCCTCGAAAACATGGTTCAATATGAGTCCAAGCCCCTGGGTTTCATCAATCTCCGCATCGGTAGAATTTTCATCGGTATTCGCATTTGGATTTGCAATGGTGGATCTGCTTGACCGGCTGATTACGGAAGGATGCATTCCAGCACCCATGTCGATTTCCTTTACCACGTCCAAAACCGCATTTCCACTCAGAATAAGGACAATCGCACCGATCGGCTTATTGTCATCATTAAAAACAGGAACACAATAATTCTGCATGACACTGTTTGTGACTGGCGTGAACGCAGGTTCCGAAATGAATCGCTCGCCCCTCATCGCGGCTTCAAGATAAACCGCGCCGGCAAAATTTCTTACGGAACCATCAGGCAGCATTGCGTTTCCGTCTTTGTCATAGTACGCAAGGTTTTCATAACGCCCGCCAAGTTTTTTACGCACGGAAGTCAGCACTGCTGTTTTTTCCGCAAGAGAAACATTTTCATCGGTAATGACATCAAGCTTTGCGAGGCCCTCAATCAAGGAAAAATGTTTCTCGTTTAAATTGACAATCGTGTTTGCGACATCAGCAGAAATTGTATCAAGATTTAAACTTACGGAAGTCCTCAACGCCTTGGAGGAAATATTGTATGTGACCACCCCGATTATTACCGTTGCGGTAACAATAATACCCAAAAGCAGAAGGATAACCTTGGAAAAAACTGAAATCTTAAAAGTTTTATCGTTCATGCAGTTAATTTTAAGACATAAAAAGCATATTTGCAAGATAAAAATGGTCTCGTTATTCGGCATGGGTAAAAAAATCCCCGCGTGCCATGATTTTGACAAACGGGGAGCGAAATGGTTTTCACCGATTTTATTCTACCATGCAGAGCACATAATCACCGCCAGTTGTTTTCACAAAATTATAGACGACCGTTATGGTGCCCGGGTTGGAGGATTTCAGTTCTAGAGTTGAATGGTTAAATTTGTAGTTGTTTGTTTTTTCCCTTGTGCCGTTAGATGTAGATGTATAAATTGTAACGCTTGTTCCGTTGATGTAGCCTGCGTATGGATAGACGACGGATGAGCCGGAAGTGCAGAGACAGTTTATTTTTGTTTTTTTTGCATATCCAGTGTACGATGATTGAGAACAAGGAATTTCAAATTCTTTATTTCCATTGACAGAAATGGTGTTTTCCTGCCCATAACTTCCCAAGACGGTGGCGTTGTAGTAGCTGTCGTTGTATTCTGTTATGCTGCTTACCGTCAGTGGCACATCGGCATTGTTGAAGATTTTGACCTTCACCGTTCCGGTAAAAGTAATGGTATCTGATGAGGAGCTGCTTCCAGATGAACCACTGACATGTGATGGACACCCCATGAAGCCTAGCGCCGCCGTAGCCAGCAGCACCATAACCAACGCTCTGATTTTTTTCATTTCTTTCCTCCCTTGCTTCCGCTGGAATGACTTGATGGCGGATTGTTTCCCCTGTTTCCACCGCTTGGTTTTCCTGTAGTGGATGGCATCCTTCCGCCTTCCCCGCTGTAGGGGTTTCCGGGTTTTACCGTTGTTTTTGCCATGAAATTCCTCCTTTTTTTGTGTCTTAAAGCGAAGTCGCGCGTAGCAAGACTTCGCTTTAAGGTCTTTGTCAAGACCTTACCCCAGAGTACTCTGGGGTAAATTTTTTTTTTGGGGGGGGGTAATGAAATGTCAGGCCTTTTTAGAAGCTCCTATTATAATTTGGTTTCCGTGTAAAAAAACTCCCCGCTCTATTTCAAATATTTCACTCCGAAATAATCCAGACTTAATTTCATTGCATACTGTCCTGTAAGGCAGGTGTCCCGCAGATAGCCCCTTTCGTTTTTCCATTCTTTAATTCCACGGTAATAATACAGCTTTAATTTTTCGGTGATGATAAAGGGAACGATGTCGTGTTTCAAACATTCCTTGAACATTATAAGGCGGCCAATACGACCGTTACCGTCCTGAAATGGATGAATCGATTCAAAGCGGACATGGAAATCAAGGATGTCATCAAATGTAATTTTGTCCTTGGAATTGTATTCCAAAAGCAATGCTTTCATTTCCCTTGGTACATCACAAGGCTTTGTCGTCTCTCTTCCACCGACTTCGTTTCCAAGGGATTTGTAATCGCCCACACGGAACCATGATTTTTGAGCGTCGCTTGTTCCCGTTTTAAGAATATAATGCAGCTGCTTTATAAAGCTCTCGGAAAGTTTTGTCCCCGCACCTTCTATAATCAAATCAATGCAGCGGAAATGATTTACCGTTTCTATGATGTCATCCACTTTTACCGCTTCATCCGTAATGCCCAGGGTTTTTGTCTCAAAAATATAGCGGGTCTGATCGTGTGTAAGTTTCGAGCCCTCCATGTGATTGGAATTGTACGTGAGGTCAATCTGGATTTTATGATATATTCCACCTTTTAGTCCGGCTTCCTTTTCACGTTTTAAAAATGACAGCAGATTGCTTTCTTTTTCTGCATGTCGAATTTTTCGTCCCGGTTTTTCAGCAGAGGATGGTACTTTCCAAGTTTTCCCATCAAGTAATGCTCCGGGAACCCTGCCTTGCGAGCAGTAATTTCTTACGCTTCTTTCACTCAGATTCCAGAGTTTCGCGGCTTCTTCAACTGAAATATATTCCACCTTCGCCATAGGAAATATTATAGCATGTTATCGGCAAAATATAAAGTAAAAAAAACGATAAAAAGACAGGTTGTAATTTGCCGGTATTTTTTCCACTTTCCGCAACCTTCCTTGAAAAAATCGCAATCTGACCTTATATTATAATTATGATTTATTTTGACATGGACGGCGTTCTTGCCGCTTACGACATAAACGGATACATCGGGGAAAAGCCTCCCTTCGCGCAGATTGGCGGGCATTATTTTTCTACTCTCTCCGCTGATTCTGTTGCGATGGAAATCTTCCGGACGCTCTACAAGGAGATTCCAGGATGCGTCATGGTCTTGACATCGGTTTCCGTACCGAGGGACTTGCGAACCGAGCAGACTTTGGACAAAATCCACTGGCTTTTGAAGGAGTTTCCCGACTTTGATTTTGGTGCGCATTTTCTTTCCACGTCTACCGAAAAGCGTAACATCATCTCAAACATCCGGGGCATGGCTTTGAACAAGCGCGACATACTGATTGACGACTGGAACGCAAACCTCTACGCATGGACTGCTAACGGAGGAACCGCAATCAAGTACCTCAACGGAATCAACTCGAAAAAAAGCTGGCCCGGAGAGGTTTTGGAAAGAGATGAGGGTGCTGAAAAATGCCTTGAGAAATTCCGCAGGCTCTGGTTCAGCTTGAACACCAGCAGGTAGAGAATCCGCATATAGCTGATTTTCTTTTGGGGAGCGATTAAAAAAAATCTTTATGGAAATCGAAGGTCTCCGCGTTAGGGCATGGAGTGGTGGAGGCGGAAGCCGACAGTGCCCCGCGCAGATTTGATGCGGACGGCAGCAAATCTGCGCGGGGTACCGCGCGTTAGCAAGCCACGTAACGCCCGGCCCGCCTAAAGGCGGGAAACGCCCGCATAAAAAAAGCCCCGGACAAAAAATCCAGGGCTTGATTTTCTTAAATCAAAATGCTCAGCGGAAAATTATAATCAGAACCTGAGAGACGATTACGACAGAAATCAACGCAATCGGGTAGGTGGAAGCGTATGCTCCGGCAACCTTTTC
>JAFPKH010000361.1:0-5331 GCA_017424825.1 Treponema sp.
AAGCCTCTGAAAAAACATGCAGATGAATTTTCAGAGGCTTTATTAAAAGGCGCTTTATTTTTTCAGATACTCGACCACAAGCTCACCCATCTTCTTTGTTCCGACGAGCTTACCGCTTGCCTTCAAATCATCACGGGCATCACCTGCAATGTCACCGGTTCTCCATCCGTCATCAAGCACGGAATTCACTGCGCTTTCAATTGCCTTGGCTTCGGTTTCAAGATTGAAGCTGTAGCGGAGAAGCATTGCTGCAGAAAGAATAGTTGCAAGAGGATTTGCAAGATCTTTTCCTGCGATGTCAGGAGCAGAGCCGTGAATAGGTTCATAAAGTCCAGGTCCCTTTCCGTCACCAAGAGAAGCAGATGCAAGCATTCCGATTGAACCGGTCACCTGTGAAGCTTCGTCAGTAAGTATGTCGCCGAACATGTTGCTTGTGGCGATGACGTCGAACTGGCGCGGAGCACGTACCATCTGCATGGCCGCATTGTCGATGTAAAGGAAATCCAATGTTACGTCGGAATAATCCTTGTGGACTTCCTCTGCAACTTTTCTCCAAAGGCGTGATGAGTTAAGGATGTTGGCCTTGTCAACGACGGTCAGATGCTTTTTCCTGTTGCGTGCGAATTCAAATCCCATTCTCACGATGCGCTCGATTTCTTCCCAAGTGTATTTTTCAGTATCCCATGCAGTCTTTCCGTCTGCTGAAGTTCCGCGGTCACCGAAATAGATTCCTCCGGTAAGCTCACGCACGACAAGGATATCAAGGCCTGAACCGACGATTTCATCTTTCAAAGGACATGCCGCCTTAAGCTGCTTCCACATGACTGCAGGACGGAGATTTGCATAGACTTTCATTCCGCCGCGCAATCCAAGGAGTGCCTTTTCCGGACGGATTTCAGGAGCAACGTCATCCCACTTAGGACCGCCGACTGCACCCAAAAGAACAGCATCGCTTTTAAGACAAATATCAAGCTGATCCTGAGGAAGAGGTTTTCCCCACTTGTCGATTGCCGCACCACCGGCGACAACATTCGTGTAGTTCCACTTGTGGCCGAATTTTTCTGCAACCGCATCCAATACTTTTACGGCTTCGGCAACAACATCAGGACCGATTCCATCACCTGGAATCAAAGCAATGTTTTTTTCCATTTTTATTATCTCCTATAAAAAAGACACTTTGAAATCTATATGAACTTCTGATATTTTTTTTCGATATCCTTGATCAGCTTGTACTCAAACGAATCGACAAGAGCCATCCATGAAGCCTCAACAACGTCGCAGCTCACACCGATCGTAGTCCATGAATCATTTCCGTCGGAGCTTTCGATAAGGACACGCACGCGGCTTGCCGTCGCACTTTTTCCGTCAAGGACGCGCACCTTATAATCAGTAAGGCGGATCTGGCTTACCGTCGGATAGAAAGTCCTGAGCGCAGAACGCAGTGCATTGTCAAGTGCGTTGACCGGACCGTTTCCCTCTCCTGCGGCGATTTCGATATGGTCGTCAACCGCAATCTTCACTTGGGCAAAAGAATACAATCCTTCTTCAACGAGAGGAATCTCACCGCTTGTCTTATAATAATGAAGCTTGAAGAAAGGCTGGTATTTTCCGATTGCCTTGCGCACCAAAAGCTCAAAGCTTCCTTCTGCACCCTCAAACTGATATCCCTCATGCTCAAGGTTTTTGACCTGGCTGACTATTTCCGCAACGACAGGATCATCCTTTTTGATTTCAGGATTGAACTTGTGGATTTTTTCGATAATCATGGAACGTCCGGCAACCTCGCTCATCAGGAAGACCCTTGCGTTACCGACAGATTCCGGGTTCACGTGCTCATAGGCGGCAGGGTTTTTCAAAACTGCATCGATGTGCATTCCTGCTTTGTGGGCGAACGCATTCTGACCGACATAAGGCATGCCGGATGCAAGCGGAATGTTGGTGATTTCAGCGACACGCTTACAGATTGCGCTTAGATTTGAAAGGCTTTCTTCAGGCACGCATTTATAGCCCATCTTCAGCTGGAGGTTCGGGATTATCGTAGAAAGGTTTGCATTTCCCGTTCTTTCACCGAATCCAAGGAGAACACCCTGCACATGAGTGATACCGGATTCCACCGCAATAATTGAATTGGCGACTGCAAGCCCGGAATCATTGTGCGTGTGTATTCCTATTTTGACGGACTTACCGAATTTTTCAACGACATCCTTAGTGATTGCGCTCAGGTCGCGCATCATGCATCCGCCTTTCGTTTCACAAAGAATCAGAACCGATGCACCACCGTCAACGGCAGCCTGAAGGGTTTTCATCGCATAATCAGCGTTTGCCTGATAGCCTGAGAAAAAATGCTCCGCGTCATACATAACGTTGCGCCCGTTTGATTTCAAAAAAGCGCAGGTTTCTTTTATCATGTCAAGGTTTTCTTCAAGAGTCGCATGAAGGATGTCGGTAACCTGAAAATCCCAGCTTTTCCCGAAAATAACCACATCTTCGGTACCTGCTGTCAAAAGAGACTGGAGGTTCACGTCTTCCGCACAAGGTATTCCTTTTCTCCGAGTTGACCCGAATGCCACGAGCCTTGAATTTTTAAGCTTAAGTCCGGCCGCTCTCTGGAAAAATTCCATGTCCTTGGGATTGCTTCCCGGATTGCCTGCCTCAATATATTTTACGCCGAGTTCGTCAAGAGCCTCTACGATATGAAGCTTATCCTGAACTGAATAGGAAATTCCTTCACCCTGCGAACCGTCACGTAAAGTTGAATCCAATATTTCAATTTCTGCCATAAATCCTCCGCACGAATCAGGATGGAACCGCGCTTGCGTTTATATAATGCTCTTCGTCTGCTTTTTTACCGGCTTCTGCGGCAAGTTCCGTACAGTGGCTTTCCGCTTTGATTATATCTTCGAATTCCTTGCCTTCAACGGTTTCCTTTTCAAGAAGCCGCTTCGCTATGTAGTCCAAAAGTTCCTTGTGCTTTCCGAGCAGATCAAGGACATGTGAATAGCGTTCATCCATAAGGCGGGCAATTTCATCGTCGATGTATTTCTGAGTATCTTCCGAGAATTCACGTACAAGCTCCGGCTCCGGCGCACCAAAACCGTATCCCCGGCCTGATTTTCCCAAGGTTACGTTGCGGAATTTGTCGCTCATTCCGTAATCGGTGATCATGCTCTTGAAGATTGCCGTGGCACGTGAAATGTCATTCGACGCACCCGTACTGACTTCACCGAATACAAGCTGTTCAGCCGCACGTCCGCCCAAAAGCACGTCGACCTCACCCACGAGTTCGGTACGGCTCTTAAGGAATGATTCATCCTCGCTTCTGTGCATGGTATATCCCAAAGCACCTATTCCGCGCGGGATTATCGTAATCTTGTGCACCGGATCGCTTCCTGGAGTAAATGCTGCCACAAGTGCATGACCGGTTTCATGGTACGCAACGATATGCCTTTCCTTTTCCTTGACCACGCGGCTCTTTTTCTGAAGTCCGATCTGGGTCTTTTCAATGGCTTCGTCAAAATCTTCCGAAATGACCATTTTCCTTCCGTTACGGACTGCAAGGAGAGCGGCCTCGTTGACAATATTCGCAAGGTCGGCACCGGCAAGTCCGCTCGTGGCCAAAGCAAGCGCACCGAAATCAACGGACGGGTCAATCTTCACGTTTTTGGCATGTATTCTGAGAATGGATTCGCGTCCCTTGACATCAGGCTTGTCAACTACAACCTGGCGGTCAAAGCGTCCCGGTCTCAGCAATGCAGGATCAAGGACATCAGGGCGGTTTGTGGCTGCAAGGATGATAAGTCCCTTTTCGTTGTCAAATCCGTCCATCTCGACAAGCAGCTGGTTCAATGTCTGTTCGCGCTCATCGTTTCCACCAAGGTTGTTAACGCGGCTCTTACCGATTGCATCAAGCTCGTCTATAAAAATGATGCACGGGGCTTTTTCACGGGCTGTACGGAACAAATCTCGCACACGGGAAGCACCGACACCGACGAACATTTCGACGAAATCAGAACCTGAAATTCTGAAGAACGGAACGCCTGCCTCACCTGCAACAGCACGCGCAAGAAGCGTCTTACCAGTTCCCGGAGGGCCTACGAGAAGGACACCCTTTGGAATCTTACCGCCTATATCAGTGTATTTCTTCGGCTGCTTCAAAAAATCAACGACCTCGACAAGCTCTTCCTTTGCCTCATCTTCACCGGCAACGTCACCGAAACGTGTCTTTACCTTGCCTTCGCTGACGGCCTTGGTCCTTCCTGAGCCGTTTCCGAATACCGAGCCGATTCCTCCCATTCCGCCGCCCATTTTCTTGAACATGATTATATAGATAACAATCAGGATGATAAGAGGCAGGCAGTTAAGCAGGATCTGAAGGAAAATGCCGTTACGCTTTGCTTCGCGGGAATAAACTATGCCCTTTTCATTCATAAAGGAGATGAATTCTTCGGTAAGGAAGCCGACGGTGCGGTATTCAAGCCTTCCGCTCGATTTTGAGCCGAAAAGCCCCAGGAAACCGCCGCCCGATTTATGGGATCCCTGCTCGCCGGTATCCTTATAGCCGATGAAATACGTGTCCCCGACAATCACGGTGTTGATTTCGCCGTTCGTAATCATGGAGCGGAATTCAGAAAAATCAATCGTTTCCGCATCGGAGCTTGTCGACAGGAAGAAATTCGCTATGAAAACACCTGCAAAAACAAGAATGATAAGCGTCCATATAGGAAAGCGCCTGTTCTTTTTAGGAGAACCGCCTTTTTTGTCATCATCATCCTGATCAGTGGAAAGCTTGAAGAAGCTGTACGGATCGTTCTGGTCGCGGTCTTTTTTATCGTCGTCTTTATCGCTCATAAATTCCTCATATCTGAAAAACGGAGTCTTCGGTAAGCCATGGTTAATGCCGTAAAACATCTGCCACACCTTACTATAATATATGTAATTATTTTCTTTTAGTCCATAAAAACGGATAAAAAAAAGCGGCCTCATGAAATCCCGTAAAAAGAGCCTTTGGAGCCGCATGCATAACACCATATTTTTGAATACATATATCAAAGACAACAATTACAAAAAAATCAGTCTTTTCTAATTTTCGACCCCGTTATTCCTACAAATTGCTATTTGTGGGAGTAAAACACCGCGTTTCCAGACATGCTGAAAACGCTAGATGTAGTGATATAACTTCTTTAATTTTTGTTTTACATTTTATTTTCAATAAGAAAATCAACTATCAATTATAAGAATCAGAATAATCTACAGCTGGTAGCGGCTTTTTTTTGATTACTATGTCATCGTCATATTTGATGTCATAGCAATATGATTTTTCTCCAAAGCATT
>JAFPKH010000362.1:0-3177 GCA_017424825.1 Treponema sp.
TTCATACATTTTTTTCTGATTTTTTTCATTCCACACCTCCGCTTGCTCTATGATACCAGTAAAATCAGGATTTGTTCAAGATTTGAACTTTACCACTAGAATTTTTTTTAATCATAATATATAGTTTTTCTAGTTGTTTCCGTTCCTTTTCGGGCGGGGCTAAAAAAATGTATGGAGAATCTATATGACTAGAGTAGAATTAGTAGACGCTATTGCTGAATCAACCGGTATGACAAAAAAAGACAGCGATACAGCTGTTAAGGCTTTTATTGAAGCCGTAACTTCTGCATTGGTAAAGGGTGACAAAGTGCAGTTGGTTGGTTTCGGAACATTCTCTGTCGGTGAGAGAAAAGAACGCAAGGGTCTTAATCCTAAGACAAGGGAAGAAATTACTATCCCGGCATCAAAGGCTCCTAAATTCAGTGCTGGAAAAGCCCTTAAAGATGCCGTCAACAAAAAATAAGCGGTGTTATAATCGATAACTAACAAAGGGTTGCCCGACAATCAGTTGGACAACCCTTTTTGTTTACATGTTTTCTGTCGAACAGTGCCCTGCTTTGCCGGAAGCCGCCGAAAGATTGTTCTTCAGCATTTCTTCCATCGTGTGCCATCCAAGTACTGCGCATTTTACACGTGCAGGCATGAAGCTTATGTTTTTGAGCGAGGCAGCCTCGTCAAGCTCTTCAAGTTCAGAATCATCTGTGACGGTGCCTTTTATCATGCCCATGAAAAGGGACGCAAGGCGCAGTGCCTCATCCTTGGTCTTTCCTATTATGTCATCAAGCATCATGTCCACGGATGCCTGGCTTATCGCGCATCCAGAGCCGTTGAAGCTTCCTTCCGTAATCACTCCGTTTTCATCGATTTTCAGCTGAAGATAAATGTTGTCGCCGCAACTTGGGTTCACTCCCTGAAGCGTGTATGTCGCTCCTTCGGTTATGCCCTTGTGCACGGGGTTCAGGTTGTGCTCGTTCAAGATTTCGGCATACAGTTCCTTTATTTCCATAATGATTTCTCCTAAGCTTCCCTAATCTTTCAGCCCCATCCAGGCGCGGACCTTTGAAAGCTTTTCTGCGAAACGCTCAACTTCTTCTTCCGTGTTGTAGAAATAAAGGCTCGCCCTTGCAGTGCTTCCTACCCCAAGTTTTTCCATGAGTGGCTGAGCACAGTGGTGTCCTGCCCTTATAGCTATGTTTTCGGTGTCCAGCATGGTCGCTATGTCATGCGGATGCACGCCGTCAATCACGAACGTGACGATACCGCAGTGCTTCAAAGGATCTTTGTTCCCGATTATGTGCAGATGGGGGATTTTCTTCATCTTTTCCATGAGGAGCGTACAAAGCCTGTTGTCGTTTTCCTCGATGTTTTCAAGACCGATTCCCTGTATGTATTTTATTGCGGCTGCAAGTCCTGCTGCTCCCGCTGCATTTACGGTTCCTGCCTCAAACTTGTGAGGAACCTCTGCAAACGTCGCGCTTTCCCTGGTCACGTACTCTATCATCTCACCGCCGAGAAGGAACGGAGGCATTGAGTTCAAAAGGCTGATTTTACCGTATAACGCACCTATTCCCATTGGTCCGCAGAGCTTGTGTCCTGAGAATGCAAAGAAATCAATGTCAAGGTCTTTTACGTCAACTTTTATGTGCGGCGTGCTCTGTGCTCCGTCAAGCACCACTACGGCTCCTTTTCCTCCGTTTCCGACAGAATGGGCATACCTTGCAATCTCCTTTACGGGGTTTGTTATTCCAAGGACGTTGCTAACATGCGTTATGGAGACGATTTTTGTCCTGCTTCCGATTTTTGATTTCCACTCTTCCTCAGTGATTATGCCCTCGTCATCGGCTTCAAGGAAAACAAGCTTCGCGCCCTTTGTCCTTGCGACCATCTGCCATGGAAGTATGTTCGAATGGTGTTCCATGCTGGAAATCACTATCTCGTCACCGGCTTCCACATTTGAAAGTCCGTATGTGTATGCGACAAGATTGAGGCTTTCAGATGCATTTCTAGTGAAGATTATCTCGTTGTATTCAGCATTCAGGAAATCTGCCGTGGTTTTCCTTGATTCCTCATATACATCGGTTGCCTTTACGGAAAGCTTGTACAGTCCCCGGAGCGGATTTGCGTTCGCCGACTTGTAAAACCCTGCTACTGCATCAAGGACGCATGAAGGCCGTTGGGTCGTGGCGGCGTTGTCGAAATAAATCAGCTTTCTGTTCTCTTCCGATGACAGAAGTGGAAAATCCTTTCTTATCTTATCCGTTTCAATCATAATGCATCCTTCAAAAAGTCTTCTATTTTTTCTTTTGTGCTTTCATCATCTATGCAGCGTGACACTGCGTTTATGCGGCTTTTAATCATCATGGTGCGGGCGGTTTCCTTGTCGATTCCGCGTGTGCCAAGGTATAAAAGCTCGTTTTCATCAAGTTTTCCGACGGTTGAGCCGTGTCTTCCGTCAACGCTTTCCTCTCCGCAGAGGATTACCGGCATGGATTTGTTCACTGCCTCGGGGTTGAGGAGAAGCACGTTTTCCTGTTCGTCACCTGATGCGTCCGTACAGCCTGTTATGAAATCTATCGTTCCCCTCCAGGCTTTTTTAGAGCTTCCGTCCATGACTCCGTTTGCGGTTGCGGCGCTTTTTGTTTCCTTTCCCTCATGCCTTGCGACATAGTTTATGTCTATGTTCTGGTTTTCTTCCGAAAGATATCCGTTTTTTACTGAAGATTCCGCCTGATATCCTTCCAGAACGATGTAAGAGCCTGTCACGGTGTTTTTTGCGCCCAAGTCAACCTGGATAAGGGAGAACGATGAATTTTCCTTTTGTACGGCTCCTATTCCGTTGTAGCAGCTCATGTTCTTTCCAAGCAGATTGACGGTAGAAATGCTGAGCTTTGCCCCCGGAGCGCACAATGCCCTGATCCTGTGTCCGAACGTGCCTTCTCCGCTTCCTGATCCTATGTATTCAAAAACAAACGATGATGCTGAACCTTCACCTGCGACTATCACTGTCTCCGCCGCCTGATTTTTCATGCTGTCTGCATTGAACGTGATGCGCGCGGTTTTTTCTGCGAAACATTTAAGGAAGACGAATTCCGTGAGAAAGTAAGTCCAGTGGAATTCATTCAAGAAAACGAGAATAAGTCATCATACGGTGTTCTTCGGGGCTTACACTTCCAAAAA
>JAFPKH010000363.1:0-10412 GCA_017424825.1 Treponema sp.
GAATACGGTGCCGTCTGAATGATATAGCGGTAGTCAGAAGGATCCCTTGACTTGTCGATGTATTCCTCTATATAGCAACCGGATTCCTCATCCCATTTGATTACATCAAGACGGTCTTTGTAGTTCGGATTTTCGTATTCCATATAAAACGGTGTGCTGCCGGACTGCATTTCAAGATAAAGTTTTCCGTTGTAATAACCGCTGTACCCGTAAGGGCTTCCGGTAATAAAAGCGGTAAAGGGAGGCTGGAAACTTCCGTCATACTCCGCGCCGCCGTTCACATAAAAATATCCCGACCCTGTTGTATAGAGCGGAACAAAAGTGTGGCTCGGGGAAACAAGAATTACATCGTGCCCGGAAATCCAACCCTCGCGGTAATCATCATGGGTATAAATCTTCCATCTGTGAAAATACTCGCCTGATTTATATTGGAACGAATCCCGTGAGACACCATAAAAATTTACAACGGTATTTTTATCAAGATAGAAAATCGGTTCCTCGCCGAACTCGTGCGTCTGATTTTTGTAGACAGGAACGCCGTTGCGAGCAATCACTCCGAACATCGAATGAAGGACGCTGAATGTCTCCTTGTTGCGGTAAAGATAGATGTCGTAATCCCTTTCAGCCGCGTGGACGGAAAAAACAGACAAAATCAATATGACCGACATAAAAAATTTCTTCATATTGCACTCCCTTGACATATAAAACAATCCATGGAACTCTGAGTAACATTATATATGAAAAAACTCAAATAGTCACGAATAAAAAACCCCGCACCGTGGTTAAGTGCAGGGCTTGAAAAATTAATCCGTTGAAAAAAGATTTTTCAGGACGGGAATTACTTTCTCTTGAGATACTTGACGCTATCGAGTGCGACGGCGGCAATGATAATCAATCCCTTGAAGACGAACTGAAGGTTTGTATCGATTCCCAAGAAGGTAAGACAATAGGTAAGGCTTGTAAAGATGATTACACCGATTACGGCACCGCCTATTTTTCCGATACCTCCGTTGAATGATATTCCACCGACGACACATGCTGCGATTGCATCAAGTTCGTATCCCTGACCTGTTCCGGCAGATGCATTTGCCTTGAATGCTTCCAAGAATGCGCCGCATCCGTAGAACACACCGGCCATGATGAATACGCCCATGGTCACCCAGAATACGCTGATACCGGAAACGCTTGCTGCTTCGGCATTTCCACCGACTGCATACATGTTTTTTCCGAACGTCGTTTTGTTCCAAATGAACCATGCAACCAAGATTGCAATGACTGCAGGAATGATCAGTTTCGGGAACGTTATCAGCTCACCGCCAAGCTCACCCAAAATCCAGCGGCCTCCAAGCATGTCCTTGATTCCGGAATCGATTGAACCTACCGGCGTACCGCTTGTTCCGAAGAACAAAAGTCCGTAGATAATCAGCTGGGTTGCAAGCGTTGAAATGAACGGGTGAATCTTCAGTTTCGCGCTGAACACACCAGCAAATGCGGAGAACACAACACAAAGCAGGATTGAAAGTCCGAGCGCCATTGCAAGACGGAGGAATGTAGGAAGGGCACTGAAATCCCAAGGACCGGCTCCGAAGAACGTTACGATGTTCTGTCCCGGATGCAGGATAAGACCAGTTATTACCGCTCCCATGGCAACCATACGTCCGACGCTCAAGTCAGTACCGGCCAGCAAAATCAAACCGGCAACGCCAAGCGCATAGAACATACGCACTGATGACTGTTCCAAAATCGTGAAGATGTTCGGAAGTGAAAGAAGGTTTCCGTTTCCTGAAAGAGGAGCAAGGATGATACAAACGATGAAGAAAACCAAAATCGCAATGTAAAGTCCGTTGTCGAGCAGGAACTTTGACATCTTGAATTTGTTGATGTAGTTCTGGACTGAAAGAGTAAAATCTTCCTTGAAATTTGTCTGTCCGTTTCTGAACGCGCGGTTCTTCTGGACATAATCGACATAAGCCTGATTTTTTACCGCTTTTGCAGCATCCACGGCTGAAGTGAATTTGTTCTTTGCATCAAAGAGCGCAGACTTATGCTCGTATTCAGCAACACGCAAATCTTCCTTGCAGTCTTCGTTGTCTTTCTGGGAAGTTTTTCCTGCATAAGAAGCAACGATATCCTTTTTGCGGGAAAGAGTTTCTGCATCAATCTTCGCGACTTTTTCGGCATACTCGGCCTTAAGCTTTGCAATGATGTCATTCTGCTCTGCGCTGACTTTTGCAATCTCGGTTTTTGAGATTTCATTGTTGCGTGCGACGGCTTTTTTGACTATCTCTGCAATCTGCGCTTTGTTTTTTTCTGCAACTGTCTTTGCCTGCGCTATTTTTGCGTTGTGATCAGAAATGAGTCTTTCCCTCTCTTCTGATGAAAGCAGCTTGTTCCTTTTTGCAGCGGCAATTTCCTGTCTGAGGGTGGAAATCAAATTCACGCCGTCTTTTCTCAGGGCTTCGAGCTGTTCCGAATATTCGTTGAGTTCTTTATCTTCCATTATACACTCCTTTTACAAGTACATGGCAGAAAGCTTCAAGAGTGCTTCCTGATCGGTTGTTTTTGTATCCACAATTCCGGCAAGCCTGTGGTTTGACATGACGGCGATTCTGTTCGTAATGCCCAGGATTTCAGGCATTTCGCTTGAAACCACGATGATTGTCTTACCTTCTTTTGCCATGCGGATAATAAGCTGGTAGATTTCGTATTTCGCACCGACATCAATACCACGGGTCGGTTCATCAAGCAGGAAAACTTCCGGGCTTCTTTCAAGCCATTTTCCGATGATGACCTTCTGCTGGTTTCCGCCGGAGAGTGAAGAAATTAATTCTTCTGCCGAAACGCATTTAGTATGCATCTGCTTGATTTCACGCTCAGCAGCTTCGGACATCTTGCGCTCCGAAAGGATTCCGCCTGTCTTGTAGCTTTCAAGGTTCGTGATTACGGTATTGAATTTGATCGTATCTTTACCGAACATACCGTTCAGCTTTCTTTCTTCCGTGACCAATGCAAATCCATGCTCCATGGCATCTTTGCTGTTATTGAAATGCAGCTTTTTACCTGCATAGGAAATGGTTCCGGTCGAAATAGTGCGTACACCGAAAAGAGATTCGAGCAGCTCGCTTCGTCCGGCACCTACAAGTCCATAAAGACCGAAGATTTCTCCCTTTCTGACTTTGAAAGAAATGTCTTCAAGAACAGGCGCATATTTTGTAGAAAGATTGTTGATTTCAAGGCAGTAATCGCCGGGAACGTTGTCAACGTCAGGGAAACGCTTGTCAAGGGAACGTCCTACCATAGCGGTAATAAGTTCACCCATCTCGGTTTCCTTGGAATCTTTCTGCATAATCATGGTACCGTCACGGAGAACCGCAACCTGATCGCAGACCTGGAAGATTTCGTCCATCTTGTGAGAAATATAGACAAAAGAAACTCCTTTTTTCTTCAAGTCACGGACGATTGAAAAGAGTTTCTGAACTTCATTTTCTGTTAAAGAAGAAGTCGGCTCATCAAGAACGATGATTTTGGCATCATAAGAAACTGCCTTTGCAATTTCTACCATCTGACGCTGTGAAACCGACATCGTTTTCATGACTGTGCGTGGATTCACATTCATGTTGAGGGAAGCAAAAAGCTTTATGCTGTCCTTGAGCATTTTTGCTTCATCGATCACGCCGAATCGTTTTGGATAACGGCCAAGATAAAGATTGTCTGCCACGGAGCGGTCAAGGCACTGGTTCAATTCCTGGTGAACCATGGCAACGCCGCTTTCAAGGGCTTCTTTTGGATTCTTAAAACTAACGGGTTTTCCGCACAAAAGGAACTGTCCTTCGTCTTTCGCATAGATTCCGAAAAGACATTTCATCATAGTGGATTTTCCCGCGCCGTTTTCACCCATCAAACCAAGCACGGAGCCTTCGCCCACTTCAAGGTTTATTCCATTCAAAACCTTGTTTTTGCCGAATGATTTTGACAGGTTTTTAATCTGTAAAACTGGTTCGCTCATAAAATTCCTTTGAAAAAAATCCCCACAAAGAATGTGGGGGTAAAAGCAAAGATAGAAAATCTTGTCAGGTTTTTGCAGACAAAAATTTTCTCATTGGAACAAAAGTACCAAGGAATCGCTGATCAATGCCTAGGCATCAACCGGCGGTTCCGTACTGAACGACAAAAGCCGATCAGCAAGAAAGCTGCCCGAAAACCGAAGTTCCCGGACAGGTTCTTTCATTAGTACTGAAGTTTGTCTGTGTAGTCGCGACCAGAGTTTGTTTTGACCATGTTGATTGCAAATGCATCGTAGTTGCCGAGGTTCGTGAACTTATCGAGACAACTTGATTCATTCTGACCGTCACCCTGAACTACAGTGAGCTTGAGACCAAGGAGCGGAGCGTAGTAGTTAAGTGCCGGCAAGTAAGATGATGAAAGGAAGTTATCAGCAGAGTTGTAGATCGTAAGGAGAACTTTCTTTTCAGGAGCATCTGACTGCTTTACGAGCGGATCACGCTTTCCGGCTGTATATGCCTGCCAGTTGGAAGCATTTACGCCTGTGTTCTGTGCGAGGAGAGCCTTTGTGCTTGGAACGTAATCGATTGCGGCAGAAATCTTGTTTCCGTACTTGTCGTTCTTTGTGATACCAGCAGTTACGATGTCATCACCTGTAAGACCGTCAAGAAGATTCCTGAGAACCTGCAATGTTGCCGTAGCCTGTGCATCTACGTTCTGTGATACAGTTCCTGTAAGCTTTCCTGCGCCGATTGCTTCGATTGCATCTGCGTTTGCGTCATAACCGAAGATTGGGACTCCTGCCGGGAAGTTTGAAGCCTGGAGACAGCCCATAGCCATACCGTCATTGTTTGAAACGACCATATCGATCTGTGTGCCGAATTTTGTAGCCCAACCGCCCATTGCTTCTGTAGCTGCGTTTGCATTCCATGTTGAACCGTCGGTTCCTGTCATAGCCTTTCCTTCAAGCTCGACAACCTTGAATGTAGTTCCGCCTACAGTTGCAGAACCTTCCTTTGCCTTTCCAGGATCAGTTGAGCCGTCCCAAGTTCCGAGAGCTTTTCTGATTCCTTCCGTACGGGCCTTTGAGTCGTTATGTCCGACATCACCGATACAAAGCACATAACCGATGATTCCATCACCGTTGCGGTCAAGCGCAGCCGGATCAGCCGTCTTCAAGTAGTCTGTAATCAATTTGCCCTGAACAGCTCCACCACCAGCAGCATCGAAACCGACATAATATGTCTTGTCATTCCAGTTCATTGATGTCATATCGATTGCACCGGACTGAGGATCAGATGGCTGACGGTTAAAGAACACAAGTGGTTTATCCTTGTTCAAGACTTTTGAGCCGCCTGCTTTGTTACAGCCAATAAAAGTGCCTGCCACTACAGTGATTGCGACCAAAGACACGATAATTTTTTTCATAAAAAAACACCTCCTTATTTATGAAAAAACACTTTTTGTCTGTCTTCTAGTCTAAACCATATTTCCCATAAGTCAAATAATTTTTTTGGTAGGATTTTACAAAAATCAGAATAAGGACGAAGCCTGGTGAAAATTTCTGGATATGCTTTGCCGTTTTGCCCGCAAACTTGGTAAACCGGCTTTCCGGGGTTTCATTGCTGCGCAAGCCGCACGCGGCCCCCTACAATCCGGCGTAGACATGCTTTACACCCGGAACTGGTCGATCTGGTTTCCAATTCTGTTGATTGAGTCGGTCACTTTTGTCGAAATATGTGAAAGGAGCGCGCTCGTTTTGTTCATCTCCGATGCGCCGCAGGACATTTCGTCTATTCCATCCTTTATCACGTTCGTCGCATCCTGCAGGTTCCTGATTTCCTCAAGGATTGCCCGGTTTCCCACCGCCATTTCGTGCGACGCATTTTTTACCTCAAGCGTGCTGTCGTTCATCATCTTGAGCACATCGACAATCTGGCGGGAACCTTCTTTTTGTTCTTTCATGGCCAAGTTTATCTGGTTCACAAGCTGGTCTGTCTGCGATATTTTTTCACCGACACCGGCAAAGCTTTCGGAACTTTCATGCGCCGCAAGAACCACAGCCTCAATGGACTCCCCGATTTTGTGAAGCTCCTCGCTTATCTTGCGTGACTCAGCCGCAGAAGTTTCAGACAGCTTCCTGATTTCGTCCGCGACAACAGAGAATCCTTTTCCTGCTTCCCCGGCGTGCGCAGCCTCGATAGCAGCATTCATTGCAAGAAGGTTTGTCTGGCTCGCAACATTCGTGATTGCAACGTTCGCATCCTGCAAAGCCTTGGACTGGGCCTCAATCTCGGCGACATGGGCAGAACCCTCTGCTGCTTCGATATTCCCTCTGTAGCCGTCTTCTCCAGATTTTCAAACGACGCAGCCATCTTTTCAACGCTTCCGTTCACCGCCGAAATGTTTCCAATCATCTGCTCCACCGCGACGGAAGCCTGCGAGACTCCGTTGGACTGGGTTTCAATCATCCGTTCCAGACTGTTGATGTTTTCGGCAATCTCCGCTACCGCAGCCGATGTCTGTGAAACCGAGTTCGACTGGTGCGCGACCTGCGATCCGACACTCTCTATGTTCGCCAGAATCTCTGTGATGGAGCTTGCAGTGCTGTCCAGACTTTCCTGCAAATCAAGCTTGGCACTGGAGAGATCGTCCTTTGAGTTCTTTACGTCCGAGACAATTCCGTGCAGCTTTCCCATGAACATGTTGAATCCGTTCACAAGGTTCCCCACCTCATCGTCCGTGCTTGACTTCAGCCTGTGTGTCAGGTCGGCGTTTCCCTCCGCAATATTGTTGACAGCATCATCCACGGATTTTATCGGCTTCACGATTTTTGATGAAATCAATACGGAAAGGAGCACCGAGACTACAAGACCAACCACCGCCATCAGCCCTATGAAAAGAATGTTGCGGCTCAGCGACCTGTAAAGCTCTTTTGATTTTCCGACGGTAACCATAATCCATCCGGCATCCTCGCTGACAATCCTGCCCGCAATGTAGTAGCCTCCCGGTGCCCTGGTGTCTATGAACACATCTTTCCCAATCTTGGACTTGTAGGAAGCGAGATTTTTGAAGTCGTCATAAAAATTTGTGGTCTGGATTTTTTCAAAATCATCGTTCGTGAGGTACAGTCCGTTTGCGTCTATCAAAAATGTTTTTCCGTCGTCGGTAAGTTTTTTGCCGTGAATCATGTCGTTGAGTTCGCTAAGAAAGATGTCAATCGCCACCACACCGCGGAACTCACCATTGTCCCTTGCGGCACAGGCTATGGTCGTTACAAGGGACTTCGTATCAAAATCAATATACGGCTCCGTTATAATCACCTGGTCGGATTTTTTTTGCCGCCATAAACCAGTCGCGCGTTTCCTTGTCATAGTCGCTGTCTGGAATCCACCCGTCGCTGGAGTAAACCATTCCGCCCGCGCTGACTGGAATTTGGTCAGCATAGTAAAGGCAGTAGAGCGACGGTACATGCTTTATCACGCTCTCGAAATCTTTCTGCGTCCGCTCAAGCACAAGATTTGCCCTGGTGACGTGCATGGCCATGTCCTCGACTATTGTTTCCGGTTTGTAAAAAAACGAGTCTATGGAATCCGCCGTTGAGGAAATCTGGCTCTCCGCACTCTCCATGATGTTCTGCCGCAATACGTTATGCTGGTTTGCAAGCGTGGGGACGGCGACAATCAGTATTGCCGCGAGAATCATGCTTCCCGTTGCGAGAATGAGCTTGACCTTTATGCTTTTCATAGAACCTCCAGGAGATTTACAGCCGGTATTGCCATGGACATAGTTTTTACAAAGTGATTGAAATGGGCGTACCAATTTTTGCGGTAAAAAATTATACCACGATTTTTGTCGATTTCAAATAAAAAACTTGTTTTATCATCATTCTTTAGGCAGATAGATTTTCAAATGAAGCCGGTCTGTCTTTTGAAAAAGAAACTTTGACATAAACGCCCGCCGAGCAGATTTCTACAAGACACAGTTTTTCCACAGGCTGTCACTCGCTTTTTCCACAGGATTTGTGGAAATCTTCTGCAAAAACAAGAAACCAAACATTCCACCCGGGAGCATGCATTCACGCCGCAATGAATTCCATTTGGCCGGAAACACATGCAATAAAGATTATAATTCTATAAAATACATAGAATTACAGAACCAGCTCTGCATAATCCTATAAAAATTTAGAGGGAATACAAATTTCTCGCGGATTCAAAACCGGAAGCCCCGGAACGGACATGATTTTTTTCCACAGATTTTCACAGTTAATCCACATAAATCAACAAGTTTTCCACAGGGCATGATTTTTTTCACTCAGTAATTCACGGCTTGAACAAAAACGGAAACGGAGGACGGGCATTCTCCATTTTTTTAATTTCCTCAATGCAGTCGATTCCGGTTTGTGCGGCCGTCGGAAGTCCACCAGGATAGCGGAGGCAGTGGCTTGCAAGAAAAACGTTGTCCAGTCCCTTCACCCCAAGCGACATGAATGCATTCAGATTGAACGGAGTCGTTATGTAGCGCATGTACGCACCAAGATAATCATTGTTGAGCTTTTTGTAGCTGTACGGAGTCCATGCATCAAGCAAAGAAAGACGGAACCTGTATTCAGGAAAAGCTTTTTCAATCTCCTTCATTATGATTTCCGCAGTGTCTTTTTTTGCACGCTCATAATCAGCACGGTTCAAATTTTTCCAATATTTATAATCTTTCGCATACTGGGGAATCGAAACCTGGATCACGGTCTTTCCTTCAGGAGCGATATAGTCACCGTAGATCCTGTAGTTTTTTATCGTGAACCTTGAGCACAGCTGCGTTCCTATCTTCAAAGTGGCGCACTCAATTCCAAGGGTGTCTTCAACGCATTCAAAAAGTCCGTCAACGGCAAAAGCAACCTGAAACGAACTGTAGATGACAGGCTTTCCCTTTCCGTGCTTTTTCAAAAGTTTTCTCAAAGGCCTCGGGGTATATTTGTTTCCGAGCAGATTCTGGTAGGCATAATTCACGTCGCATGCCGCGATGATATAATCAGCATTTTTGATTTCGCCGTTTTCAAAAAGAACCCCGTTTGCATGACGGCGGACAATTTTTTTATAGGATTTTCCCTTTTTTATTTCCTGCCCGATCGTCACCAAATCAGCGATTTTTTCAATGCGCTTTTTCTTGTCTATTGAAATCTGGGATGCGGCCTGATTCAAAATGATTTTTCCGCCCAGCTCCAGATATTTTTCACGCAGATTTTTTGCCATGCCGAGCGAACCGTCTTTCGGAAGATCCCCGTTACCGTCGATGAAAAAACCGTATGCAAGCATGAGCCAGTATGATTCATAATTCTTGTTCATAAAATCAAGGAACAAAGCGCCGACCGCAGGATTTTTGAATTCCTTGGCAATCTGCTCCGAATTCAAATTCAGGTATTTTATGAACTGAACCGCAAATTCAAAATGCGATTCCGAAAAATCATGTTCGATGAGAGCATGCAGCACGTCTTTCGGATTCATGTTCGAATTCAAAAGCTTGTTAATCAAAAGCACGCAGTCCAAAAAAGCGTTGATGATTACCTTGTCTTCAGGCGAAAGTTCAAGAAGCTCCCTGCGTGTACGTTCCAAATCACGGCGGAGCACGGCACATTGGTTTCCTACCCTGCTTGCAAGAAAAATGTCGCGCTTTACCAACGGGACTGAATCACTAAGCACACCAAGGTCAATCCACATTTTACGTGTAGGAGTTCCATCTTTTGTTCCGGTAAGCCAGTGCAGGCAGTTGTCGATTGTAAAACCGTTTCGCCGCCATGCAGAACAGGAGCCTCCGACCCACGGATTTTTTTCGTAGATGACGGTTTCAAAGCCGTTTTTTTGTCCGTGGATTCCAGCAGAAAGACCCGCCACGCCGCCGCCGATGATAATAATTTTTTTTGTAGATTCCTTTGCGTCCATAACCAGTGCTGCCTAAACCGTGAACTGCCCCATCTGCTCGCTTATGTCTGCAATCGAATCCTTCATGCGGCTTGACATTTCGGAAAGTTCCCGTCCGCTTTCGCTTACACGTTTTGCACCCGAAGTCATTTCGTCCATGCGGCTTGACATCTCCAGCCCGGAGTTTCTGAGCGTCCCGATGTTTTCAAGAATCGTCTTGTTCCCTTCGGACATTTCTTTTGACGCAACCGAAACTTCAGTGCTGGATGACTTCATTCTTTCGAGCGTGTCGATGACCTGCTTTGAACCCGCGTTCTGTTCTTCCATTGAAGATTTAATCTGCATGACCAGCTGGTTTGTCTTTACGATTTCATCCGAGACAGTTGAAAATGCGTTGCTGGATTCCTGTGAGGCTTCGACCACTTCAACTATTGATTCCTGAATTCCCTGGAGCTGTTCCCCGATTGTCTTTGACTGGGAGGACGAAGTTTCCGA
>JAFPKH010000364.1:0-2627 GCA_017424825.1 Treponema sp.
AAAGGAAATTATCTCTGGCCTGCAATGTGGAATTCCAACTTTGAACTTGATGGTCCTGGACTTGCAAGTGCAGACCTTGCAGATGAGCTTGGCGTTGTTATGAGTATGTCACATCATGAACCTTGTATGAGAAGTGGTCAGGAATACAGTATGGTTCGTGGCAAAGATTCTCCTTATGGAGATGCCTGGGACTTTACCACAAATCCTCAGGGAATAACAAAGTTCTGGCGTGATGGGCTTATGCGAACCGCTGCAAAAGAACAGGTCATTACAATGGGAATGCGTGGAGAAAACGATACCGCCATTATGCAGAATGCAAGCCTTGAAGAAAATATCCAGCTGCTCAGAAATGTTTTAAAGACTCAGAACCAGCTGATAAGAGAAACAATCAATCCGGACTTATCAAAGGTTCCAAGGCAGATTGTTTTGTTCACCGAGGTTGAAGAATTTTTTTACGGAAACAAAACCACAAAAGGACTGATTGGAGACTCCGAGCTTGATGGAATCACCCTGATGCTTAGTGATAACAACGTAGGCTACACACGAACCCTGCCTTCAAAAGAAATGCTTAAGCATAAGGGTGGTTATGGAATGTACTATCATATGGATATGCACGGGGGTCCGCATTCCTTCCAGTGGATAGGTTCAAGCTATCTTCCAAAGATTCAGGATCAGATGACTACTGCTTATGATTTTGGAGTTCGCGAAATCTGGGTTACAAACATTGGTGATATTGGAACTCAGGAATTTGGTCTTTCTTATTTTCTTGACCTTGCCTACGATATTGAAAAATGGGGCCACAAGCCAATGTCACAAAGTAGTGTTTACAGGCGCCAGTGGATTAATCAGCAATTTGCTTCCTGCTTTGAAGAACAAGAGCTTGCATTACTGGATACCATTCTTGATGATTACACAAGTCTTCTGGCGAAAAGAAAACACGAAGTAATGAATGATGCAATTTTCCATCCTGTTCATTTTGGAGAAGCCCAGCAGATTCTTGATGTATGTAATTCTATTTTACAAAACTGCGAAAGGCTCAAGGAAAAATGTCCGGCCTCTTTTATGAGTACCTTTATTTCTCTGATTTATTATCCCGCCTGCGGAACTGCAAATCTTTTTAAGATGTGGATAATTTCCGGACGAAATAAACTCTATGCAAATCAAAATCGAATAGAAGCAAACATTCTTGCAGACCAGCTTCCAGGCTATCTTAAAAGAGATGCAGAGCTCATTGAAGAATATCACAAGGTCGACAATGGGAAATATGATGGCTTTGGCCTTGGAGAGCATATAGGCTTTACTTTCTGGAATGATGAAGACTGTAAATATCCCCAGCAGGTTTATATTAGGCCGGCCCGCACTCCAAGAATGATTCTTGTCCGCACAGATAAAACAGAATATCTTACGGGAGATACCTGGCGCGATATGAAGCCACAGGTTTGGGAAGATTTTTTACGTCCTGATATAAATGAAATCACCTTTGAAATTGCCTGTGCAAGTGAGCAGAAAATTAATTTTAAAATTTCAACAGAATGTGACTGGATTAATTTTTCCGCAAGAGAAGGCACAGTTTCTACTTCTCAAAAAATCAAAATCAGAATTGATAGGGAAAAAATCGCAAAAGACACAGAAGGAAGTTTTATTGTAGAAAACCCTGGATTTTCAAAAGCAAAAATTATTCTGAAAGTTGGCAAGTCTTGTACAGACGAAAACAAAAATGCCTTTATGGAAAGTGAAGGAATTATTTCTATGATGGCGGCACATTTTCAGAAATCTGCTTCTGCAAATGAGGCTGCTTTTAAAATTCTTGAACCCTACGGCCGAAGCGGAAGTGCAATTAAAGTTTATCCTGTAACTGCAGATTTTGAAGAGGCTGATATTACAAAGCTGCAAGGCAAGGCCCTGCCTTATGTTGAATATAATTTTACAGCAACAGAATCAACCGCTTATGAAATGATTTTTTATATGTCGCCGACTACTCCAGTTTCGTTTGAAGCAAAACAATATTTCGGGTATTCTTTAAATAATGAAGCTTTGAAAATTGTGAATACGGTTCATCAGGCAGACAGACCCTTTTTTCTTAGCAAACAATGGGAGGAAGAAGCTGTTTCAAATATCAAGCTTGTAAAAGAGACAGTAAATCTGCAGAAGGGCTTTAATACATTAAGAGTTTTTGCAGTAAGCCCTCAGATGATATTTGAAAAAATCGTTCTGCACAAAGCTTCAATTCCACTTCCACAATCCTATCTGGGGCCTGTGGAAAGTTACTTTAATAAATAAAGAATATTTTTGTTACAGGAACACACCTTTAACAAAAATCTCGATTCCGATTCCTACGAGGATAAGACCACCGAATAGGGTAGCCTTTGCGCCGAGTTTGTCGCCGGCTTTTTTGCCAATCAAAAGCCCTGTCATACAGATTGCAAAAGTCACGCCGGCGATAAGCAGTGAAGCAACCAGCGCCATAAGAAGACCGTAATCTGCAATTGTGAAGCCGACAGAAAGGGCATCAATCGAAGTTGCAACGCCTTGAATCATAAGTGTTGAGAAGGTGAGCTTTGCGGCAACTTCAGCAGCCTCGTCTTCGTCCCCATGCACAGCTTCCCAAATCATCTTGCCGCCAATCC
>JAFPKH010000365.1:0-5279 GCA_017424825.1 Treponema sp.
AGGAACCTCAACAACACGGTGATTAGCCATGATGGCGTTTCTGAGTCTGGTCAGATAATCTGCTATTGGATCTGTCATAAATAAAATTGTTTAATTAATCGGGACTACCCCGACATATAAATATTATATTTTTTTGAAGCCTTGTAATCGTAGTCAAGCTGATAGATTTCCGAAGAAATTTCTTTCTGGTTCTGGATAAAGGAACTTGTAGCCGTGAAATTTCGTTCTAGTCCGGAATAAAAATCTTCCGGCTCCATTTCTTCAATGCCCAGTCCTTCTGCCCTGCAAAGTATGAATTTCAAAAAGTCACGGCTGTCATTTTCATTTTTATCAGGCAACACGCACAAAGTCTTTTTAAGCTGTGCATCCAGCTCTCTTGAAGAACGTCCGTAAGAATCCGCTATGAAATCCTTGAATTCATCTGCGGAAAATCCCCTTGCAAAAATCAGGAGATAGATCGAACCGTCTTCATTGGTCCCGCACAAAACAAACTGTCCGTAAGGCTCAACGACAGTGCATTTCATACCGCCGGTTTCAAGACCGAAGCTTCCTTCCGCATAAACGCCGTCCATAAAAGACCTTGCAAAACTTTCCTGCTTGTCTGAAAAAATTCCGCCGTCAGATTTTGCCGCAACAACGATCAAGGATTTGTTGAAAACAGAATCTTCGTATTCAGCATAGAAAGCAGCATGCAGATCCTGATATGAGTCGGCAAAGTAATCTTCAAGCATAAGGGACTCAAGATTTTTTCCTGCGCCTGAAAAATTGTCGATGTCAACAAGTTCCAGATATTCAATGCCAAAGCTTTCGCCCGAAGGAAGCATTTCAAGGCATGCCCTCACAGATTCAGAAATTGTGCCGGGAATATTTTCTTCGCCGTTGTCATAGGCAATTGAATTCATTTTTACGAGCGAATCATATTTTTCAACGGAAGAGCCGAACTGTTTTACCGAAGCGTTTTTTATGCCGCGTTCTTTGAGCTGGCTTTGAATTTTTGAAGCTTCGCCGGCAGACGCAAAATATCCGACATGAACGTCAAAAGAAAAATTCTGGTTTTCATCGGAATAGTTTTTCACGACATACGCATTCACGCCCGCGCTTTCAAGACGGTTCTTTTGTGTTTCCGCAATCTGATAGTCGGTATAAGATCCGGTCACAACTGAATAAGGAAAACTGATTCCGTCTATTTCAAAATCATTTCCGCTAAGATAAAAAGTCTCCGTCGTCTTTTCAGATTTTGCAATGCGGAACCCCAGATCCCTTCCGCGGATTTCAGGAGCCGTACTTGCCCTGTTTGTGTTCCTGCAGAACTCGCCGTCGCTTTTAAAAGATCCTCCCTTCCTGACTTTCCTTCCGCTTCCAGATTTTCCGTTTCCGCAAGGATTTGCCTGAGCTTCAGAAGGATAGCGTGAATACCAGTCCCAGCACCATTCCCAAACATTTCCGCTCATGTCATAAAGCCCGGTTCCGTTAGGCTGTAATGAAGCGCACTTATGCGTTTTTTGAGCGGAATTATCTTTCCACCAGCCTGCGTCATCAAGATTTTCAAAACCGCTGTATGCAAAACCTCCGTCAAGCAATGCACCGCGGGCAGCATATTCCCACTCGGCTTCGGTAGGCAGACGATAACCGTTTGAGCTTTTGTTCCATTCTATTTTATTCCACAAATCGATTTCGTCTTTTGAAGCATCCAGACGCGGAATCTTGCCCCACAAATCAGGATCGCTTGTTCCGTCAAGACTATATGCAGGTTCAAGCCCGGAAAGAATGCTGAGCTTGTTGCAGAACACCACCGCATCATACCATGAAACTTCTTCAACCGGATACTGCGGATTTTTATGATATGAAAGGTTTTCTCCGGTTACGGCAAAATATTCTTCCTGAGTGATTTCCGTTTTTGAAATCGAAAAAGAATCCAGCGAAACATTGTGTACGGGGCTTTCATTTTCTTCCTGATTTTCACTTCCCATGAAAAAATTTCCGCCGGGCACGCGCACCAGTTTCTGATTTATTTTTTCTACAATCTGATTGCTTTCATTTTCATCAGCAAAGAGAGCCGGAACAAACAACAAAAAAAACGCCGTAACAAAAAGATAATATTTTTTCATAATGCACCTTTTTTTAAAATATCAGATTTTTTATAATCTAACAAGATTCGTTTAAGTGTGGTATAATAATTAAGGTCAATTTCAAATTTTTAATCTACATAAGGGGCTTAAAATGTTCAATTCACATGACACAAAAAGAAATGCCTGCCAGCTTTTCGGGGAACAAGCAAAAAAGGGATATGACTGGTGGTGGCACTCATTTACCGGGCACAACGCGCAGACAGGTGAAGAAAAGGCTTTTTTCATCGAATTCTTCTTATGCAATCCTTTTTACGGCGAAGAAAAGCCAATTTTCGGACAGCTCAAAGAGAACAAGGAATCCGGGAAAAGACCTTCATACCTCATGGTAAAAGCAGGGGCATGGGGAAAAGACGCTTCCCAGCTCCACAGATTTTTCGGATGGAAAGAATGCAAGGTTTCGTTCGGCACTCCGTTTGAAGTGTCTGCCGATGACTGCTACATCACTGAAAATGAAATCCGCGGAAAAGTGAGCGTTTCAAAAGAAGATGCGGAAAAACATCCTGAATACATGTGCCAGAGCGGTGAAATGATTTTCAATCTAAAAATAGAAAAGCAGGTCGCCTTCAACGTCGGTTATGGAGCCGGAAGTCTTTTCAGGAAGATGCAGCTTTTTGAAATGTTCTGGCATGCAGAAGGAATGAAAAGCGCGTTCTCCGGTGAAGTGATCTGGAACGGAACAAAATACAACGTTTCGCCGGATGACTCCTATGGCTATGCGGACAAAAACTGGGGAAAGAATTTTACAAGCCCGTGGATATGGCTTTCGTCAAACAACCTGACAAGCGAAGTTACCGGAAAAAAACTCTGCGATTCAGTTTTCGACATCGGTGGCGGTCGTCCTAAAGTCGGATTCATACCGCTTCCAAGAAAACTTCTTTCAGCATTCTGGTACGAAGGAAAGGCATATGAATTCAATTTTTCAAAATTCTGGACCGGATGCCGCACGAAATTTGCATGCAAAGAAACGGACGATGAAATCATCTGGCATGTTGAGCAGCGTACATGGTCAAACAAAATGATAACTGACGTAAAATGCAAAAAAAGCGACATGCTTTTGGTGAACTACGAATCTCCCGACGGAAAAAAACGCCACAACAGATTGTGGAACGGGGGAAACGGAAAAGGAACCGTGGAGCTATATCACAGGGGAAAGCTGATTGACAGGATCCGTGCTGAAAACATCGGTTGCGAATTCGGTGAATACGACTGACATTTAACACAGGGTTTCTGCATGAAAATTATTCTTGTCATGCCGAAGCCCTGCCATCTTCAGGAAAAATCAGTATCTGCCTTTATACCAGAACTCCAGTTTTTCATGTATTATCTCGGACAATTTTTCACCGGCTTTTTCGACTCCCCTCTCCCGCAGCGTCGCGACCATTTTTTCCCATCTTTCATCAAACTCTTCCGGCGGATTTATGATGCAGGAAATCAGGGCTTTGCGGACATACTCATCGGCTTCATCGACTATCGCGTTTATTTCTTTCGGAAGCTGATACTGCCAGATCTGACCGTGAAGGGGCTTGTAAAGTTCATCGCTCTGAGGGAAAAGATCCGTCCATTTTTTTGCACCGTATGCAGCAAGCGTTTCTTTTTCAACCGGAAGATATGAGCTTATAATCCTTTCGGTAAAATTGCGTGTCATCCAGTCTCCGTTTTTGTCTTTTGCACCGCTTCCGCACTCCGGGAACGGATATGTCCAAAGTTCCACTCCGGTCTTGCGGCTGTAATCTGGATCGCTGTTTATTTTCTGCTGCTCATCTTCAGAAACCACGCGGCTTCCGTTTTGCACGGCATAGTTCACGCCCTCGATTCCCCAGTTTGTCAGAATCTGAGCTTCTTCAGAGCACATCCAATCTATGAATTTAAAAGCAAGGACGACATTTTTGCAGCTCTTTGAAATGCTGATTCCCCATCCGCCTGAATAACCGTAATCCGTCAAAGAAGGATCCTTGTATTTTTCTGCATCGGCAACAATCGGAAGATAAGCATAAGTACGCTCGCTCATTCCGTCGGCCACCAGGGATTTGCACAAATCGGTGAATCCCCAATCCGGGCTTGCTATGCTCAGGACGGTACCCGAAAGTATTTTGGATTTCCACATATCTTCATTCTGCGTAAATGATTCAGGATCCAAAAGCCCTTCGTTATAAAGTCCGTTCAGCCACTTGTAAAACTGGCTCATCTCCGGATTCAGGAATTTGTATTCGGCTTTGTGAGTGTTCTTATCTACGATCCATTGCCCGTCATCAGGATATCCGATCGTGTAGTTCCCGGGATTCGAAAGGCCTACATACCAATACCAGTCATCAGTAAGCAGCGAAAGTCCTATCGTTTTTTTGCCGTCAATGGTCGGGTGCTTTTTTTTGTATGCCCTAAGCGCATCGGCAAAATCATCGAGCGTGCGCATGCGCGGATAACCAAGCTCTTTCAAAACGGCATGCTGAATCTGCATTACGCCGGTCGTTTCATTGATCGCCTTTTTTATTTCATAAGTTCCGAACGTATATATATGCCCGTCGGAATGCATGAGCTTAACGATTTCATCACCATAAAGAGCCTTGAAATTTTTTCCGTATTCTTCTATTAAATTGACATGCTCGCCTTCAGGAGAAACCCAATCATCAAGCGCAATCAAAGCACCTGCTTCTATCAAATCCGAAACGCCGCTTTTTGCATAAATGAAATCCTGATAACGGCCGGATGCAATCATCATCGGAATTTCCTGAGTCGTGCTGGATCTGCATGGAGTCAGTTCCAAAGTGATTCCCGTGCGTGCGGTTATTTCTTTTGCGACAGGGTCAGTGAACGGAAGATAGGTATAGAGGTCTCCGTTATAAAACGTAAACGTTGCGGGATTGTAAATTGAAAGCGTCTTGTCGTCAACGGTCTTAATGCAAGAGATAAAAAATACAGAACAAAATAATCCTGCTGAAAAAAATTGCAGGCATTTATTTATGATTCTTTTTCTTTCAATCTTCATGGCTCTCCTGCTCCTCATGCTTGGAACCCTTGAATTCTTTCGGAGTCATATTGGTGTGCTTTTTGAATTTCAGATAAAAATAATCTGTGTTGCTGTAGCCGACCAATTTTGAAATCTCATAGATTTTCAGCGGGCTTGAAAGAAGCAGTTTTTTGGCTTCCTCAATC
>JAFPKH010000044.1:0-2613 GCA_017424825.1 Treponema sp.
AATCATTAATGCATTTTGAAGGCTGCAAAAGACATCATGTTTTTTGCAGTTTTTTTTTCGAGAAGTTTATGTTTCCTTTCCTTGATTTACATTTTATAAAAATCCCAATGTACGGTCTTTGCATTGTCGTTGGCGGAATTATCGGTTGCAGTCTTGTCTGTTTAATCTGCAAAAAGCTCAAAAAAAACATCCTGGATTTTATAATCGTCGCTGCGGTTGGAATCGGATTTTCGTTTGTTTTTGCAAAACTGTTTTACATTTTTGTGACCTATCCAATCAATCTGATTCCGAAACTGATTTATAAAATGTTCACCGATCCGAAAAATTTCCCGATGTCCGGAGGATTCGTTTTTTACGGCGGTGTCTTTGGCGGTGCGCTTGGATATTTTGTCGGGACGAAAATCGCAAAATGTAAATTCACTGATTTCAATGAAACCTTGACTTTCCTGGTCGCTTTTGTTCATTCGTTCGGTCGTCTCGGCTGTTTCTGTGCGGGCTGCTGTTATGGAATCCATTATAACGGTCCATTTGCAATTCGATATGTAAACCCGATTTCTCCGGTTGAACCGAATGTCGGCATTTTTCCTGTCCAGCTTTTGGAATCGGCACTCCTTATGATTTTCGCAATCACAATGTTCATCCTGATTATGAAAAACAAAAAGGTCACGATTTTTTATTATACAATCTATTATTCCATCGTGAGGTTCTGTCTGGAATATCTGCGTGGAGATGTGGAGCGTGGAAAGCTTTGGATTTTTTCGACATCGCAATGGATAAGCATTTTCCTTTTCGTCGCATCAATAATCTGCATTGTTGTTTTGGGAATCGTCAAAAGAAATCGGAAACTTCCGGCCAATCAACCCGCGGATGGTGGGCAAACAAACGCACTGAAAAATTAATTTACGGAAGATATTCGGACTGGATGTTTTTCAGCGAATCGAAAAGCCGATGCTTTTTTTTAAGGTCTCCGTCCGTTAATTTTTCGAGCCTTGCGCGCGCTTCCTTTCTGCCTGAATTGTCCTGATAGGAACACGTGCATGTCGTTGAGATGTATGAAAAATCTTTTCCGTGCTGTACGATTTGATTTACGTCGGCATAACACAGCGGACGGATGATTGTCAACGGATAATTTCTGTACGAAAGTCTTGGCGGCATGGTTGACAGTTCGCCTTTGTTCAGCATGTTCATCAACAGCGTTTCAAGTATGTCGTCAAGATGATGTCCAAGCACAAGTTTTGTAAATCCATTTTTGAGTGCATAATTCAAAAGTTCGGTGCGTCTCTGTGTTGAACACCACCAGCAGTTCATCTTTCTGTTTTCTTTCAATCGACCCAAAACATCGACTTCAAGATTTTTGCAATCAACGTCCCAGGACTTGAACAGGCGTTCCAAATCAGCATTGAGCGGAGGAGTGATTTCGGAATGGATGTGCATGGCCGTAAAATCAAAGTTGGCGTTCGGCCTTTTTTTTCGTGCTGCAAAATAATGGACCAGAGCAGTCGAGTCTTTTCCGCCTGAAGCTCCAATCAAAATTCTGTCGCCATCTTCAATCATGTTGTAATCAAAAATCGCTTTGTCAATCAAACGGAAAAGATACGGTTGCGGCACAATCAGACTCCAAAGGTTCCTTCGACTTCACTGAGCAATGCTTCGTAAAGCGTACTTTTGTCTTTGTTGGTTTTGCGGATTGTTGCTGCCATTCTGCGTGCCAAAATCAATGTGACTCGATATCCGAAAAGCGGTTCACTGTCAGCAAGCTGTAAAAAATCGTTTCCGGAAAGTGCAATCGTTTCACAGTCGGTTATTGCAATGACGGATGCGGAACGTGTGTCCTGACCAATCAATGCGGCCTCTCCAAAAAAGATGTTCATGGAATCATCAAGATTTGCAAGCGCAATCGTGTCGTTTGAAAATGTTTTTTGACAGACCTGAACGCTTCCCTTGTAAAGTATGTAAAAAAGATCACCCTTGTCGCCTTCGCGGATTATGGTTTCGCCTTTTTTAAAATGGTGCGGAACAAGCCTGTCGTAAACCTTTTTGAGTATTGATCGGTCTTCCGGGATGTCGGGGTCAAATGAAGAGAAAATTTCCATTTTGGTCAGCTTGGGAAGAATCTCTTCGAAATCCACTCTTGGACTTGTGGTTGTCTTTGGTTTCGTAATCATTCCTGAGTCTCCTTTCCCTTAACGAAAATGGCCTTTGAGTTTGCCTGGATGATTGTTTCATCGTCCGGTGCAAAAACTGGATTGTTGCTTTTCAAGGTCTTTACTTTCTTGAGGTTGTCTACGATTTTCTTTACGTCCGGATTTTTCTGGGCTTCACGCAATGCTTCCTTTCTGCGCTGGGTGAAATTTCCTGCGTTCAAAAGAAGTCCGATCAAAATTGAATTTGCATGGTGGGCGCGATCTGCGTAAATGAAATCCTTAAGATATTTGTATGTCTTTCCGATGAAGTCGTGCGGAATGTCTTCGATTATGATTCCCGAATATGCGTCCTTACCGATTAATTCACTGATGACGTTTGAATATCCCATGCCGCTTGATGCAGTTGCCAAAAGGCTTCGTTCATAGTCGGCAGTCAAAATGATTTCGTCGCAGTGAGCCAGATTCAAAT
>JAFPKH010000366.1:0-6106 GCA_017424825.1 Treponema sp.
CGAGCAGGCAGACTCTGACTTAACACGGAATATCGGGGAGAAAGTAGCATGGGCCAAAGCCAATAAGGCCTGGAGGAGGCAATATATGACATGGCAGCAGACGATAGATGAAGAGAAAGACATTGCATTTGAGGAAGGAATGAAACATGGAATTGAGCAAGGAATTGAGCGTGCGAAAATCGAAAATGCGAAAGCGATGCTCGCTGACGGCGTGGATATAAATTTGATTGTAAAATATACAGGGCTTCCGGCTGAAAAAATCGAGAAAGAGTTATAGTAAAAATTTTTGAACTTTTTCCCAATTCCTCATATATTATATATAGTTCTTTATTACGAGGAGGAAAACTGAATGTTGTTTTTTAATGATTTACCGGCTGCAAAACCTGAGTACGAGGAAACTTTGTTCGGCATGGCAAGATTTATCTTAAGGTCAATTGAGATTGCCCGTCGTGAAGGAATCTTGGCACTTGAAGAATATTGCTGCGATGTGGATCCGTTCAATAAATTTGTGGGAAATGATTTTACGGATAAAATTTCAGAGCGCGGAAGAATTCTTGTCATGAATCTTATGCAGCTTCCCTTTGGCGGTTATGAAGAAACATTCATTGAAAAAATGGCCTTCTATTTAATAAGGTCTTTTAGAAATTTCAGCGGAGATGAAGAAAAAATTGCCCTGATGATGGCCGCTGAGGGAATGCTTTCCATGCTGGAGCATTGTAATCCGTATATCGCAGGAATGAGGCTTTCCTCAATGCTTGGCGATGCTTTTTATGACAAGAGGCAGCTTGAGTTTGGTGAAAGAGGTATAAATATTTTCTGGCCTGTCGCAAAAGAAATCGAAGCGGAATATGAGAAAGCGGCGGCTGAAAAAAATTTGGTAAAGGCAATGTATGTTCCGGATCCTGATTTTTCTGATTTTAAGGTCCTGAACTCGCTTGATGAAGTTACCGTGCAGAAAATCGTGGAGGAAAATCTGGATGTGGCCGCACAAGCAGTTGCATTTGCTGATGATGAAATCCAGCAGAAAATTTTTACCAGCGTCAGTCCCGAAACAACTCTGAAAATTAAAAAGGAGATAGAGGTGCTTAAAAAGCCGGTCTTGGAGAGTCAGGAAAAAATACTGAATTCGCTTCGGGCAAAGGTTAGGAATGTCTCCGGCAACGCTGTTGTTTTTGATGCATAGAATCTGCTTGCAGTAAGGAAAAAAAATGTCAATTCCGGTTATAGATGAAGAAATATACGGTCTGACGGATTTTCATATCAAGGCCTATGAGAATGCAATCAGGACAGACTACACCTTTTACGAAGGTAAGTATGAGGGGGAAGGTCTGACCCTGTCGGATGATGAACGTCCGCTTTTCACGATAACGGTTCCTCCGTTTTGCATTGGACAGGCAAAGCTGGGAGTGTTTTTAAAGGATTTCAGCACGCTCTTGGATGAAATGCTTGTTAAATGGGATAGGGATGTAGTTCAGAGGCTTTACACGGAGACAATGCAAAGGCTCTTTCCTGATGATGCGGCAGATTATGAACTGGGCTTTTACGAGAAACAGGGATTTTTGTACTGCACGATTCAGTTCAGCGAGGAAGGACACAAAAAGGCGTTTGGATGCGGATGGCAGGGGACTTCTGGTGCACACGAAGCTTCAATTGCATTTTTCCCGCCGGTGCGCCTGATGTTCGAGGCAAAAGATCCTGCGCTAAGAGAGCTTCAGAAGGGGCAGTCGGCCAAGGTATCAGGAAGAGCCAGGCATACACGAAGGCCAATAGGTTTGCGTGATTACTTTTCTGAGGAGAAATAAAATGAACAAGGCAATATACATCCACGGATTGGGGGGAAGCGGAAACGGATCATCCGCACGGAACATAAAAAAAATTTTGGAAACGGACTACGAGTTTTTTGCCGGAACATACGACCTTCTGAATCCTTCCGAGACTTTTTCCCAAATCCAAAATGATGCGGTGGATGCAAGTTTTGTTGTTGCCTCATCGCTCGGTGCTTTCTATGCCGCATCTCTTGTTACGGACACGCCGATTCTTTTGCTTAACCCCTGTCTGGATCCAGAAAACGCAATACCCAAAATCCTTTACCCGGAGCAGAGAAAGAATTTTGATGAGGAAAAATGCATTAAAGAATGGCGTGAAATCAAGAAAGAATGGAATAAACTTGACAGGGAAGACCTTGGAACCAGATTCGCCGTTTTTTCCGACAGGGACGAGCTTTTTTCATTCATTGACGTTTACAGGGAAAACTTCGGAATACATTTCGGAGCGGACAATTTCTGCATGATTTCCGGTACCCACGAAATTGCAAAAGATGAAGCCCAGCTTGCCCAAGCCCTGCTTGAATACAAAGAATACAGAGTAAAAGCCGGAAAACTGATGTCAGCGCAATCAGATTTTTGTTTCGGCGGATGGTGAGGTCTGTCAGGAAGATTCTGTGAATCCTCAATAGATTAAATCAGTAGATTAAATCTTTCTAATATGATAAAATAGCTTGAATTTAGCTGCTGTTGCCGGCTGAACAATTCACATAATCTGTTATCGTATAAAGAGGATTCTATGTATAAAGCGGTTGACCCAAAAGTTGATTTCCCTAAGCAGGAAGAAGAAATCCTGAAATACTGGGAAGAGAATGACACGTTCAAGAAGTCCCTTTCACAGAGGGAAGGAGCGGAGGACTATGTTTTCTATGACGGACCTCCTTTTGCAACTGGACTTCCACATTTCGGACACTTCATTCCGTCCACGATAAAGGACATCATTCCGCGCTACCAGACCATGAAGGGAAAAAAGGTTGAGCGCCGTTTCGGATGGGACTGCCACGGACTTCCGGTCGAGAATCTTATAGAAAAAGAGCTTGGAATCAACTCTAAGCATGAAATCGAGGCGTTCGGCATAGACAAATTCAACGACAAATGCAAGGATTCCGTCCTGAAATATACATCTGAATGGCGGCAGACGATTACCCGCATGGGACGCTGGGTTGATTTTGACAACGACTACAAGACCATGAACCCTGACTACATGGAATCAATCTGGTGGGTCGCAAAATCGCTCTGGGACAAGGGTCTTATATATGAAGGAAAATACATCCTCCCTTACTGTCCGCGCTGTTCAACCGTTCTTTCAACGCATGAGCTTGCCCAGGGTTACAAGGACGTTCAGGATCAGACCGTCACTGTACGCTTCAAGATTACCAAAGCCCCGGCAGGATTCAGCGACCCCGACATGGAAAAGGGAAACACATATTTCCTTGCATGGACGACCACGCCTTGGACTCTTCCTTCAAACCTCGGACTTTGTATGGGACCGGAGATTGACTACGTTAAGATTCTGGACAAGGAGAGCGGAGACTTCTATATTTTTGCAGAAGCACGTCTTTCCGCATACTACAAGACTGAGGACGCATACGAAATCATCTACCGCCACAAGGGTAAGGAATTCATCGGTGCGGAATATGAGCCTCTTTTCCCGTATTTTGCCGATTTGAAGGATCCTGCGGTCTGTGCGGAAAAATCAAGCCAGAAATGCGAGAAGGGTGCGTTCCGTATGTTCAATGCGGACTATGTTTCAACCGAGGACGGTACCGGTATCGTTCATATCGCACCTGCCTTCGGTGAAGAAGACAACAAGGTTTTCCGCGGATCGGGCGTTCCAAACGTAGAGCCTATTGACGCTGAATGTAAGTTCACTTCAGAAGTTCCTGATTATGTCGGACGTTTCGTAAAGGACTGCGACAAGGACATAATGTCACGCCTCAAGAACGAGGGAAAACTCGTAAAGCGCGATTCAGTCGTACACTCATATCCACACTGCTGGAGATGCGGTTCACCGTTGATTTACCGCGGAATCGGATCATGGTTCGTAAAGGTCGCCGACTATCACGAGGGACTTCTCAGGGCGAACAGCCAGATTAAGTGGCAGCCGTCTCACATCAAGGAAGGTCGTTTCGGAAAGTGGCTTGAAGGAAGCCGTGACTGGGCCGTAAGCCGCAACCGTTACTGGGGAAACCCGATTCCGGTCTGGAAGTGCGACAATCCTGAATGCCGCAGCACAATCTGTGTCGGAAGCAGACAGGAACTCAAGGATTTGAGCGGTACATATCCTGAAGATCTCCACAAGCAGTTCGTGGACAAGATCACCATTCCGTGCAAAAAATGCGGCGGAACGATGAAAAGGATTCCAGAAGTATTTGACTGCTGGTTTGAATCAGGCTCCATGCCTTATGCTCAGCAGCACTATCCTTTTGAGAACAAGGAATATTTCGAAAAGCATTTCCCTGCGAACTTTATTTCTGAAGGCCTTGACCAGACACGCGGATGGTTCTACACGCTTACGATCCTTGCGAGCCACCTTTTTGACAAGCCTGCGTTCCAGAACTGCGTTGTAAACGGACTTGTGCTTGCAAGCGACGGACGCAAGATGAGCAAGTCACTTAGAAACTACACCGACCCTGTTGATGCAATCAATAAATTCGGTGCCGATGCATTGAGGCTCTTTTTGATCCACAGCTCCGTCGTAAAGGCGGACGACCTCCGTTACAGCGACGACGGCGTGCGTGAAGTGATAAAGAGCATAATCCTTCCGCTCTGGAATTCATACAGCTTCTTCGTCCAGTATGCCAACATCGATTCAATCACATGCACAGGACACGAGTTCGACAAAAAGCTCCCGGACAATCTTCTTGACCGCTGGCTGCTTTCCGTGAGCCAGAAGATGGTGAAGGAAGTGACCGAAGCCCTTGACGACTATGATTTGAGCGCGGCAATCGACCCGTGGCTTTCGTTCATCGAGCAGATAAACAACTGGTACATCCGCAGGAACAGAAGACGCTTCTGGAAATCCGGTAACGATGCGGACAAGGTTGAGGCATACGGCGCACTTTATCTTGCATTGAAGACTTTCACTCTCACGGCGGCTCCTTTCATTCCTTTCCTGACTGAAACCATGTGGCAGAATCTCAAGGTGGAAGGCGACAAGGAATCTGTGCATCTCATGGACTATCCGGTTTATGATGCCCGTTTCCGCGACGAAAAGCTTGAATTCCAGATGGAGACGGTACAGAAGGCCGTATCGATGGGACGCAGCCTTAGGAATCAGTTCAACATCAAGAACAGGCAGCCTCTTTCTGCAGTTGCGCTTGTCACAAGAAACGACCAGGAAAAGAAAGTTCTTCAGGACATGGAGGACACGATTTCCGAAGAGCTTAACGTCAAGAAGGTAATCTTCCATGACCGCGAGGATGAGCTGGTTGAATACAAGGCCAAGGCAAATTTCCGTGTTCTTGGAAAACAGCTGGGTGGAAAGATGAAGCTTGCCGCCGCCGAGATAGTCAAGCTCACGAACGACCAGATTTCTGCAATCCTTGACGGTAATGCGCTCACGATTTCTGTTGACGGACAGGACGTTGATTTGACAAGCGAAAACGTTATTGTCGAGCGTTTTGAAAAAGAGGACCTCAAGGTTCTTAACGACGGAACGCTCACGGTCGGACTTGAAACAAAGATTACCGACGAGCTTAAAAAAGAAGGCTACGCGAGGGATCTTGTACGCGGAATCCAGAACCAGAGAAAGGAAAGCGGCCTTGAAATCACCGACAGGATCAATCTTGAAGTTTCCGGTGATGCAGAGCTTAAGGGTGCGTTCGATCTTTTCAAGGACTTCATTTCCGGTGAAACGCTTGCAGTGAAGTCCGAATGGAAGGATTCTGTTTCCGGTGGATTTGAAGTCGAAGCCGATGACAAGGTTTGGACGGTAAAATTAGAAAGGTCATAGAATCAAGTTTAGGGGCTGTCCTTGAAAGTTGGAGGAAGCGGAATGAGATTTTTTGAGTCGGCTGAAAGATTTGTCCTGATTGCGCTTTTTTTGATTGCCGCAGTTTTTATGCAGGGCTGTGCGTCAAAGGTGCAATCACTTCCTGAAATCTCACCGCTTGCTTTGCTTGAAGAGGACAGCGGCATTTATATCGGCATACCCGTAAAATATCACAAGGATCTTGTCGTTTCACTGATTTCCTCACAGACGGGTTTGTCCCAGGGGAATGCATCGACCGTTGCAGGAAGGATAGACGTTCTTTATGCAGGCCTTGGAAATTCGGGCGAGC
>JAFPKH010000367.1:0-3769 GCA_017424825.1 Treponema sp.
ATATATTTTATTGTATGAATTTGAAATAAAAATTCAATCGGGGAACAGTCTCTTTTGTCCGTCCGAAGAATAATCCGGCGGATTGAGGCTTGGGTGGAGATTTTGCGGCATGTTTCGTGCCTAATTAAAAAAAATTTGGAAGAGAAAAATTTGGCTGATAAAGAGAAGAAAACTGACAAGACGGCTTCAAAGAATACCCTGCTGGAGAGCGTGGTGGAAGCCCACAAAAATGAATATGGATGCGAACCTGAATCTGTTGCTCAGGCTCCCGGAAGAGTCCATATGATAGGGGAACATACATGGTTTTTCAAGGACAAGACCCTTGCCATGGCTGTGAACATTCCTGTTTTCATTGCTGTTTCGCGCCGTAATGATACGAACCTTCATTTCAATTTCGTCCAGCTCGGCGAAAAAAAGAAGTGCAGCATTTCCGGCCTGAAAGTCAGAAAAGAAGACAAATGGGCGAATTCGCTCAAATCCGTAATCTACGGCTTCAATTCATCCGGCTTTGAATGTCCGGGCGTTGATTTCACCGTTTATTCTGACACGCTTCCTTCTGCCGGGTTCGGAATCACGACTGCAATGAAGATTGCCGCTGCATGGGCTTTGAAAGACCTCTGCAAATTCCGCTGCAAGGATGACATGCTGGTTCAGATCCTGCTTAAGGCTGACCGGACTTTTTTGGGAATGCCCAATACTCTCGCCGACATATTCACGGTGATTTATTCAAAGGAAAACAACATCGTCCTCACTGACCATTCAAAATCAACATATACTTTGCTGCCTTTCAAATTCAAGGACATGACCATGATACTGACCGATACAAGCGTGCCGAGGGTCACTACATGGAACGAAGACAGCTTGATGCAGCCTGAAAACGTACTTCTTTTGGGAGAATTGAAAGAGCTTAAATCAACCGCTTTCGGTGGCTGGGTATATGATGACAGAAGTGCGGAAAAAAATGAGGTTCTTTCCGTCGTGGGTGAAGATGTGAGGCGGCATCTCAACTGCATAATGAACGAACACCGCTATGTGCTTGACGTGCAGTCTGCCCTTGCAAAATCTGATTTCACAGGGTTTGCGCGCGCGGTAAACAGAAGCCATGAGGGAATGCGTGACTTGTACGACATTTCATGCCCTGAAATTGACTGGCTTTTGAAGCGTGTACTTTCGCTCGGTGGAATAGAGGCCACTTCAAGGACTCCTCTAAGCTGCGGCCGCATTACCGGAAAAGGGTTCGGACGTTGCACATACAGCGTCATAAGGACTTCGGACGTGGATCATTATATGGAAATCCTTCAGGAATATGAAAGAATATTCGGTTTCAAGGCCTCCTGCAAGATTGTGAAGCCTTCGCGCGGTGTCCGCCTGGTATGAAGATTCTCCTGACGAACGACGACGGAATTGATGCTCCCGGTCTCAAAGCCCTTTATGATGCATTCATAAAGTCCGGCAATGAAGTCTGCATCACGGCTCCTTTGACAAACCGGTCCGGTGCGTCTTGCTCGGTTTCCATGGGTCGTGCGCTCCGGCTTGAAAAAAGGGACTGGAATGCGTTTGCCCTTGACGGAAGTCCCGTTGACTGCGTTATATCGGCATTAAAGGGCGGTTATATCCCTTTTCATCCTGACGTGGTCTTTTCCGGTATAAACAGCGACGGAAACATCGGTACCGATATACTTTATTCAGGAACGTGCGGTGCTGCGAGACAGGCCTGCCTTTATGGAATCCCCGGTGTTGCACTGAGCGCGGAGAAGATGCAGGGGTCTGACGGCTATATTTTTAAGCCCCTTGCTGATTTTGCGGCAAAAAACATAGAAAAGCTTATAGGTTTGTGCGGAAATCTCCGAAATAAAGAAGAGGGGGGCGGATACGCTTTTTTTGTAAATGTAAATGCTCCCTCGGCTGAGTCTTATAAAGGAGTTCGCTTCGCTGATGTAAGCAGGCGTGACTATCATGACAGCGTTGAGGTTTCAGTTTCTCCGGACGGTTCTTTTTTGAGCCGTTGCATAGGGGAAGGAAAAATTGAGACTTTCGGCGGAGTTTCAAGCGATTACGCTCTTGTCAAGGACGGTTACGTTTCTGTTTCAGTCCTTTGTACGGATGCGGCTGTTGATAAAAGCTATAAAGACGGGTGGTTTTAGGGGGAACTTATGGCTGACAGACTGGTGGAAGGCTTGAATCTCTATAAGCGTAAGGATTATACGGGCGCTCTTTCGTTTTTCCTTTCATTGCCGGATCCTTCCGGTGACGATGCTTTGGACATTGCCTATTATCTTGGACTTTGCTATTTCAATCTAAAAAAATACGATGATGCCATGCTCTACCTTGAGCAGATCGTGACTTCCGCAAAACAGGGGGAAGCCGAAAGCGAGAGGGTGCTCCAGTGCCGCTATGTGCTTGCCGTAATCTATTGCAAGACCGGACGTGCACAGCTTGCCATATTCGAGCTTGACGCACTTCTCAAGGCCGGCTACAAGAGTCCTTCAGTATTCGCTTCTTTCGCATACCTTTCATGGGAGCAGGGCAATGTTTCCCAGTGCATCGAATTCTATGAAAAATCACTTTCTCTCGACGAAAACAACGCCACGGCATTGAACGGCCTCGGTTATGTCCTTGCATCCGAAAACAGGGATCTTTCCAGGGCGCTTTCGTTGTGCAAGAAGGCTTTGAATATCGCTCCCGACAGTCCGGCATGTCTGGACAGCGTGGGCTGGGTTTATTACCGCATGGGCTTGTATTCCCAGGCAAGAAAATATCTGGAACAGGCGCACAGAAAAGATAGCGGCAATGAAGTTATAAAGCAGCACCTTAAGGATGCTGAGCTGGTGGAAGAGTGAAAATGAAAAAAGTATTGATTTTGGCTTGTTCAGCCGTTTTTGCATTGAGTGCGGTTTATGCTCAGACAAATCTCGTGGATACGATGAGGGATCCTGGTTCTTCGTCACGCAGCGCCAATTCAGGGTTTGCGGAGGAAGAATTCCGCCGTGGAGTGCAGAGCTATTACCGCGGATCCTATAACGAAGCTGTCCAGGAGTTTGAAAAGGCACTTTCATATCTTCCGGGAGAAAGCAGGATACTTGACTGGCTCGGAAAGGCATATTACCGCGCTGGAATCGAAGGTGCGGCATTGCAGCAGTGGCAGTTCGCCTCTGACAACGGATACGGAGGCCTTTTGCTCCAGAACCGAATTGAAATAGTGAGCGAGCGGAGGGTGACCCAGTCTGTGGATGACTACACTGAGCGCTACACGGAATCTGGTTCATACCCGAACAAAAACGGTGACAAAGTGCTGATTTACAGCCATCCGATTTCTTCCCTCGCAAACAATGACGGAAGCATCTGGGTCGTGGCATACGGATCAAATGAAATCCTCCATTATAATGTGAACGGCGTGGTCATAAAGAGAGTCCGCGGACCTTTGAACGGATTCGACAGACCTATGGATATAATTAGGCTTCAGAACGGAAACCTTCTCCTGAGTGAATTTGCCGGTGACAGGCTTGCACTGCTTGATGCCGACGGAAAATTCAAGAATTACATAGGGACCAAGGGGCGCGGTGAAGGTCAGGTGGTCGGCCCTCAGTATCTTGCCCAGGACAGCTACGGAAACATCTATGTAACTGATTTCGGAAACTGCCGTGTCGTTGTGTTCGATCAGGACGGGAACGGACTTCTTCATTTCGGCGGAAAGACATCCGATTTTGCCGGATTGAAGTCACCTACAGGAATTGCCGTTGTAAACGACAGGGTTTTCGTCGCCGATTCA
>JAFPKH010000368.1:0-14131 GCA_017424825.1 Treponema sp.
AGAAATGCCTCCTGAAGAAGCCGTCGAGGATGAAGTGCCTCCTGAACCGGAAGAACCTGAACCTCAGGATGACAAGCCGGGAGAAACCGTTGTTCCTAACGAGAACGTAGAAGAACAGAAGATTGAAGAGCCGGAACAGCCAGCTGCAGAAGAACCTGTTGCTGAGGAAGCGGTCGAAGAAGAGCCAATAGAAGAAACGCCTCTTGAAGAAGCTGTCGAAGATGAAGTGCCTCCTGAACCGGAAGAACCTGAACCTCAGGATGACAAGCCGGGAGAAACTGTTGTTCCTAACGAGAACGTAGAAGAACAGAAGATTGAAGAGCCGGAACAGCCTCTTGAAGAAGAAGCTTTGAACGAGGAAATCCCGGTAGAAGATGAACCGGTTGAAGACGAGCCTGTAGAAGATGAGGAACCCGTAGAAGAAGAAGCAATCGAAGAAGAGCCTCTTGAAGAAGAACCCGTAGAAGAAGCACCGCTCGAAGAAACAGTCGAAGATGAAGTGCCTCCTGAACCGGAAGAACCGGAGCCTCAGGATGACAAGCCGGGAGAAACAGTAGTTTCTGAAGAAAACGTCGAAGAGCAGAAGCTTGAAGAACCGGAGCAGCCGGTCATAGAAGAACCGGAAGAAGAGGAAAAGCCTTCCGAAAATGAACCGGAAGAACCTGAATACGATGACTATGAAGACTACGAAGAGGAAGAAGAAGAGTCCGGCGCAAACATAGAATTCAACATCGATGACCCGAACAAGGCCGATGAATACGGAGTCACCCTGCTCATGAAGGCCGCAAAGTCAGGAAACGACTGGGACGTAACGAACCTTCTCGAACGCGGGGCGGACGTGCAGCTCAGGGACAGCGACGGATGGACTGCCTTGATGTATGCGGTAAGGTACCAGAGCAACATGAGCATAGTAAGGAAGCTCCTTGATGCCGGTGCATACACGCGCGTAAGGAACAAGCATAACGCAACCCCTCTCCTTATGGCGGCAGATTACACGCAGAACCCCCAGATACTTTCCGCACTGCTTGAAAACAGGTCTTTCAACGACGAGGAAGTGTTCAAGGCGTTCATACTCTGCATCACAAGCTCATTCGGTTCCGACCATATAAAGGAAGCAAAGATAAAGCTCTTCGTTGAGGGCGGAATTCCTGTGAACATGGTATGGAAAGGAAAGACACCTCTCATGTACGCATGCGAATACACCAACTCGCTCGAAGTGATCAGGATGCTTATCGAACACGGAGCTGACATATCGGCAAAAGACGAAAACGGAAAATCTGCGTTGGACTATGCGCTTTCAAACCAGAAGCTTGATTCCGCAAAAGCACGGAAGCTTCTTTCAAAATAAGGATTGTATCAATGAGGATAACAGGCGGCAAACTAAAAGGAAGAACCACGGAAGTTCCCGGCGGAAAGATGGCGATAAGGCCTGCAATGGACAGGATGCGGGAATCAATATTCGACATAATCGGACCGGAGCTGGAAGGAAAATCGTTCCTTGATCTTTTCAGCGGCTCAGGAACCATAGCCATAGAAGCAGTTTCTCACGGGGCTGCATCAGTGTCGCTTTGTGAAATGGACAGGGCAAAGGCAAAGACGGTACTGAAAAACGTAGCGATGACGGAAGAAGCCGGAGTAAGGATAGACTGTCATTTTATGGCCGTGGAGCTTTTTTTGAAAAGATGCAAAAAAAAATATGACTTCATCTTTTTTGACCCGCCCTTCCCCTACAAATTCAGGCAGCAGCTTTTGGAAACGGTAGATTCAAGGTCTCTTTTGAACGCAGGGGGAAAAGTCTTGATCCACCGTCCGTCAGAAGATCCTCTTCCTGAAATCATCGGGAATCTAGTCCGTGTGGATCAGAGAATATACGGCCGCTCAATAGTCGATTTTTTCCAGAATCCAGGCATTTCTCAGACCGGACAGGCTGATTGAAGCATCAGATTGCCTTAAATTCTCTAAAAAATCAATTTTTTTTTCAAAAATGACGATAATCTATTGAAAACCTTGCGGAATTCATTTTATCCTTTAATTGGAAAAAGAAAATGACCTTGCCCGTCAGATTTTGACTTCTGATTTCATTCAAGACTGTAAAGGAACAAAGTATGGATGACAAACTAAAGAAAGATATAGAAGAGAAGAACGGTGCGGGCGGATTCATAAAGACATCTGACCTTCCCGTCGGAAATCTTACGGATCAGCAGAAGGTCGTACTGATCAGAAAAGCGAACGAACTTTTCAATCAGGGAAAAATTGAAATGGCAGAACGGATTTTCGTCACAACCGGATATTCCGACGGACTTACAAGGTGCGGTGACGAATACATGAAAAAAAACGAGTACATGAAAGCCCTCAAGCTTTACATGCTTGCTCACAATAAAAGGAAATCGGAACCCCTTACGGAAAAAATGGCGGGGATAATTTCTATGTTATTAAAAAGCGGAGTTTAAAATGGCAGTTTCAGAAAAAAACAACGGAAAATACATTTTCGAAGACACATCCCAGACGATCATCGAACCGAAAACGGAAGACGGAACGACTAACGAAATCTCCGAGCTTTCAAAAAAAGGCTACAGCCTTCTGAAAGAAAACAAGACCGAAGAAGCAAAAGAAGCCTTCAACCAGATCCTGAGCATAGAGGACAACAACAACTATGCGCTTGTAGGACTAGGTGACTGCGAGCGTAAAAAAGGCGAATTCAAATCTGCCGTTGAATACTATTCCAAATGCCTGGCATGCCATCCGGGAAACAACTATGCACTTTTCGGACTCGCTGACTGCTACAAGGCACTGAACCAGTACCACAAGGCAATAGACATCTGGGAAGAATACCTCGTGCACGACGAAAGGAACATAACCGTGCTCACCAGGGTCGCCGATGCATACAGAAAAATCCGCGACTTCAAGCAGTCAAAGAAGCTCTATCTCCAGGTGCTTGACATGGAAGAAAACAACGCATATGCGCTGATCGGTCTCGGTCACCTGCACTACGACTTCAAGGAATACAAGGACGCTCTTTTCTACTGGACAAAAATGCACGAGCTTAACAGCCAGAACGTAGACATCCGCGTGCTCACTTCAATCGGAAACTGCCACAGAAAGCTCAAGACCTTTGACAAGGGACTGATCTATTTTGAAAAGGCGCTTGAAAAAGATCCTGACAACTTCTATGCGCTTTTCGGACTTGCAGACTGCTACCGCGGACTCAACCAGCAGTTCCGCTCAATCGAATACTGGAACAGGATCCTTGAAAAAGACCCTAAAAACAAAGTGATCCTCACACGTGCAGGCGATGCATACCGCAACATGGGAGACTACAAGACCGCCACGGAATACTACGAGCGCGCCATGAACATAGATTTCGACATCTATGCGGCACTGGGACTTGCTTTGATCTGCAAAGGAAAGGGAAGATACGACGAAGCAATCGACCATCTCGAAAAGCTCATCCGCGACGATGACAAGAACTACAGGCTCTACATCGACCTTGCGGACTGCTATCTCAGGAAAAACGACAAAAAGAACGCCATTGAAGTTCTCCAGACTTTCCAGAGAAAGGGCGTAAAAAGCCAGGCAGTAAACGACATGCTCGACAAGCTGCAGAGCGACAAGCCTCTTTACTAGCGGTCAACGATGGAAAAAATCACTCTTTCCGGCATGATGCCCAAGGAAATCTGCGAAGCCCTCAGCTTGAAACAGGCATTCAGGGGCAGGCAGATTTTCCAGTGGATTTCAAAAGGAACCTCAGATTTCGACCTGATGACGAACATCGACAAGCAGACCAGGCTTTTTTTGAACGAAAATGCCAGGATCCATTCGTCACATGTTTCAAAGGTGCTCAAAGACCCCGACGGAACGATAAAGCTCCAGATAACGCTTGAAGACGGAAAGGCCATAGAAACCGTCCTGCTTACCGACCGGGAAGGAAGAAAGACCGCATGCGTAAGCTGTCAGGCCGGATGTGCCATGGGATGCGCATTCTGCAAGACCGGAACCCTCGGCTTGGGAAGAAACCTCACGGCAGGTGAAATAGTCGAAGAATTCCTTTTCCTTGAAAAAGAAGCCGGAACGCTGGACAACATAGTTTTCATGGGAATGGGAGAACCGATGCAGAATCTCGGTGCAATAAGAAAATCTGTCGAAATACTTTCATCTCCAGACGGACGCAACCTAAGCACACGCAGGATAACCGTAAGCACATGCGGAATCATAAGCGGAATATACGATCTTGCGGACAACGGACCAAAGCTCAGGCTCGCAGTCTCACTCACCACGGCAGACCCGGACTTGAGAAAATCATTGATGCCTGTCGCAAACGGGAACCCTCTCCCGGAACTCAAAGAAGCGATAAAATATTATATAGAAAAAAGCGGCAAGCGAGTGACTCTTGAAGCCGCACTTCTCTCAGGAAAAAACACCGGAAAAGAAAGCGCAGAAAGGATGATCGCATTTGCCGGAGGCATTGACGTACACATAAACCTCATTCCGTGGAATCCAGTCGAAGGATTGGATTTCAAATCTCCGTCGGCACAAGAATGCAGGGATTTCGTTTCAATGCTTGAAAAAGCCGTGCTGAACGTAAACCTCAGGACACGCAGGGGAACGTCAATAGGCGGTGCTTGCGGTCAGCTTGGAAAGAGTTAATTAACAATTTAAGACTAAATTACGTAAAATATCTTTTCTTTTTTTTGATTTTGCCTTGCATTATTTCCGTCCTACCACTATAATGTATACATCTCCCATAAAACGCACGAGGTATGAGATGCAAAAAAAGATATATGTAGCTGGCATGGATGATGACGGAACCGCCGGAAAAGTTGACGCAGCTGTAAAGGCTGTAGCTGGAGTGACATCTGTTGTTTCTACATCTGCAAAATGTCAAGTTTGCGTTGATTTTGACGAAGGAACGGCAGGCATAGAATCTGCAATAGAAGCCGCGATTTCATCTGCCGGAGTAACAGTCCTAGGTTGAGCATAACATAACGGAAGGTCCCATCAGCACAAAAGCTCTTGGGGCATCACTTTAACAAACCTCATATCAAACCTTAAAATAATATGAAAATAACAATACTTGATGGATATGCTGTAAATCCGGGAGACCTTTCCTGGAAAAAGCTTGAAGAACTCGGAGAGCTTAGATTCTACCCAAGAAGCACTCCAGAAGAAGTCGTTGAAAGAATCGGTGACAGCGATGCGGTACTGCTCAATAAAATCAACATTACGGACGAAATACTTGCCTCATGCCCGAAACTGCGCTATATAGGCGTACAGGCCACAGGTTACAACGTCATAGACATAGGGGCATGCAAAAAACACGGAGTAACGGTCACCAACGTTCCTTCATACAGCACGGCAGGGGTCGCTCAGCTCGTATTCTCATTCATAAGCGAATTTGCTGCGAGCACCATGCTCCACTCAAACAGCGTCATGAACGGAGGATGGTGCAGGAGCAAGGATTTCTGCTACTGGGAAAAGCCGTTGATTGAGCTTGACGGAAAAACCCTCGGAATCTTCGGATACGGAAGCATAGGATCAAGGGTTGCAAAAATCGGAAATGCATACGGAATGAAAGTCATTGCATGTACGAGGACAGCAAAGCCGGAAATCGAAAATCCGGTAGATTTTGACACACTGCTCAGGGAATCAGATTTTCTTACCCTTCACGCCCCTCTCACTGACAAGACACGGAACATAATCAATGCGGAATCCATTTCAAAGATGAAAAAATCCGCATACCTCATAAACACGGCAAGGGGTCCGCTCGTTGACGAAAAGGCAGTCAGACATGCATTGGACGAAAAAATCATCTCCGGATATGCATGCGACGTCGTGAGCGAAGAACCAATGAAAAAAGACAACCCGCTTCTTGGCGCACAGAACTGCATAATCACCCCTCACATAGCCTGGGCTGCAACAGAGACAAGGCAAAGGCTGCTTGATGCCGTGACCGACAATCTGAAATCATTTATCGAAGGAAAACCGAAGAACGTCGTCAGCTGAGCGGCAATCTTGAACAACACTGCCTTTCTTCATATAATAGGCGTACAAAGCAAGGGAGGCAAGGAAACAAAATGGGAAAGACAATAGCACAGAAAATATTTGAAGCGCATCTGGTGGACAAGCCGTTTGAAGGAACGAACATCCTCAGGCTTGACCGCGTATTCTGCCACGAAATCACCACGCCGATCGCAATCAACGATTTGGTTGACAGGAACATGGACAAGGTTTTCGACAGCACGAAAATCAAGGCAGTAATCGACCACGTGACACCGGCAAAAGATTCAAAATGCGCCATGCAGGAAAAAATCCTGAGGGAATGGGCAAGGCGCAATGACATCAAAGATTTCTTCGACATCGGAGCAAACGGCGTATGCCATGCAATCTTCCCGGAAAAAGGTTTCGTCCGTCCAGGATTCACCGTCATCATGGGTGACAGCCACACATGCACGCACGGAGCTTTCGGAGCATTTGCAGCAGGAGTAGGAACGACAGATCTTGAAGTCGGAATCCTCAAGGGAGTATGTTCATTCCGCGAACCCAAGGCAATGAAATTCGTCCTCAACGGAAAGCTTAAGGAAGGCGTATACGCAAAGGACGTCATCCTTTTTATAATCGGGCAGATCGGCGTAAACGGAGCCACAAACTGCGTCATGGAATTCACAGGCCCTGTAGTTGATTCGTTCACCATGGAAGAGCGCATGACACTCTGCAACATGGCAATCGAAGCAGGCGGTACAAGCGGAATCTGTTTGCCGGACATGCAGACCGTCGAATACTTGTGGCCGTTCATCAAGGACGAATATGCAAGCAAAGAAGACGCACTCAAAGATTATTCAAAATGGGCAAGCGACCCGGACGCTGAATATGAAAAGGTCTACACATTCGACCTCAGCAGCCTTGAACCTGTATGCACCGTAAACTACAAGCCGGATCAGATCAAAAAGATTTCCGAAATGAAGGGAACCAAGGTTGACCAGGTGTACATCGGTTCATGTACGAACGGAAGGCTCAGCGACCTCAGGATTGCCGCAAAAATCCTTGAAGGACACCATGTAGCCGACGGAGTAAGGGGCATAGTCTCACCTGCAACGCCGAAAATCTACAGGGACGCTTTGGAAGAAGGACTCATCAAGATTTTCATGGATGCAGGATTCTGCGTGACCAATCCTACCTGCGGAGCATGCCTTGGAATGAGCAACGGAGTTCTTGCAGAAGGAGAAGTATGTGCGTCAACGACAAACAGAAACTTCAACGGACGCATGGGAAAAGGCGGAATGGTCCACCTTATGAGCCCGGCATCAGCAGCGGCAACAGCAATTACAGGAACGATTACAAATTCCGAACTGTACAAAGGCTGATTTTGGATTTATAATAATGGTGTTCGGAAGCATGGTTTTCCGGACAAATAGATTATGCGGACTAAACCTGATTTTTCCGCATACAATAAATTAAGCAAGAGGAAAAAAAATGAAACAGTTTGGAGGAGACGTTCTTTTTCTGGACCGGTCTGATATTAATACTGATGAAATCATCCCTGCAAAGTATCTTACAGAGAATACAAAGCAGGCGCTGAAGCCCTATCTGCTTGAAGACCTGAAGCTCGACGGATTCAATCCGAAGACAGACGTTATTGGAAAAAAGGTCATAATCACAAGGGAAAACTTCGGTTGCGGTTCAAGCCGGGAACACGCTCCATGGGTTCTTGAGGTCAACGGAATATACACTGTCATCGCGGTGAATTTCGCACGCATTTTCAGGCAGAACATGTACAACTGCGGACTCCTTGCCCTTGACATGAGCAAAAAGGACATAGACGATATGTTCCGTACGTTCGGTGAAAAGGACACCCAGTGCAAGATTGAGCAGAAAGAAGACGGCACATGGAAAGTCAAGCTGATCGCCGGAAGCCTGTCAAAGTCATATCCATTCAAGCTGGAAGGTTTCGAAAAAGCCCTTATTGAAAACGAAGGTTGGATCGGGTACGCGAACAATAAATATTGAACTTCGTTCAATATTTATTGTTCATCAAGTTTTCGGCTTCGCCGAAAACTTGCGGTTTAGCCATTGATCTTTTGTTCTTTATTTGCTGCTCAACAAATTTTCGTTTTTTGCTGAAAACTTGACCAGTGTAATTAGTATATGCTCAGCATTTGTCATTCAACCAGTTTTCGGCTGTGCCGGAAACTGGTAATTGCAGCCTAGGCCTTTTCTACGAGACCTCTTTTTTCCGCTTCTTCCAGAATCTGTGCGACAATCTGCTCCGGATTGTAGGATGCGGTGTCTATTTTCATGTCGGCAAATCCGTAGTCGCTGTTGTCTATGGAATAAAGCTTCATGTAGCGTCTTGAATCTTCTCCGTCGCGCATGGCAGTGAACGACTTTATCTTTTCAAGATCCCCGCCTTCCCTGTTCAGTATCCGCTTTGCCCTGACGTCATCATCGGCAATAAGGTAGACTTTCAGATCGGCTTCTTTCAGCATCCAAATTGCAAGACGGCTTCCAAGGACACAGCTTTCTTTTTTCGCAAGCTCCACCTGCCTCGTGTCAACCGTAATGTCGTAGCTGTCGTCGGTTTTTGCGGATTCTATCACCTGTGCAAGAGTCATTCCTTTTTCCGCCGCAAGCTGCCTGAACGTGAAATTTATGAGCGTAACCCCAAGCTCCTTTGCAAGCAGTGTGCTTACGGTCGTATTTCCGCATCCCGATTTTCCGCTTATTGCAATCCTCAATTCTTTTCCAGATGGAATTCTGTACATCGACGGCCTCCTATGACCAAAAAAAACGGAAACCAGCATCAACTGATTTCCGTCCTTTGAATTAAAAATTCATCGTTTCCTTAGAACTGCTTGAAAACGTGTGCAGAATCCAGGACATAGATGACCTTAGGAATTCCCTGGCTGAAATCTACTACGTTTCCTTCTTCTTCGGTTGCTTTCGGGAATCTCAGGATAGCTCCGTTTTCTTCTGTTTCTGCAGGAGCTTCTGAAACTTCCTTGACCTCTGCCGGCTTGTCTTCTGCCTTGTCAGCTGTCTCCTCAACTTCTTCTCCTGAACCGATCACAGGAACCTGATTGATCGTTGGATAGTATCCGAGAAGCCTCTGTCCGTAATAAACGAGAAGCCTGTTCTGAACCTTCGTGATGCCCTTGTTTGGATGGCGGTTGAATACGAAGAGGTATGAGTGGTTCTCTTCATCCTTGAGGGTTCCGATAACTTCCATATAATCTGCGCTGTTGAATTCATCAGGATTCGTTCTCTTGGCGGCTGCAAGGATAGAAGCTTCGCTCCAGTCAAATGCATAATAATCTTCGCCCTGCTTTTCGATTCCTGTATCCGTAAAGCGGTATGCTTCGGCAACATACGGAGAAAGGCTTCCCGGCTGAGTTACGATGAAAACCGTATCATCATCGACCTTTCCAACGAGAGGTGAACCGGACTGTGAAAGAGTCTTCTTATAGTAAAGCTTTACGTTCTCTGTGTCTGTAACGTCGAAAAGAACATAGGCATAGAGAAGAGGATCTTCGTCTGCAGTCTTTGCAAGAGTACCGAGATATGACTTTTCACCTGATGTGAACGTCCACCATGAAGAATCGAATGCAAAATCATCAGCCTCGTTGTTCGTGAAGGCAAAAAGCTGGCCTCCAAGACCAAGACGGCCTTCCTTTGTTTCTGCGGTTGAATATGCGGCCGGATAATATGTCATGGAAATGTCAGGATTCGTAAAGGCGCGATATTCAGTGTAAGGGACTCCATCTGCCTCCGAGACAGCCTTTACCTCGGTCAGATTACCATCAACTTTCGTCAACTCGATATTGCTTCCCTCTTCATAGAAGAAATAATTTGCAATGTCAGATTCGCTCACGTTGTAGTCAGCGAACGGGTCGGCGGCGAATACAGACAAAGCCTGTGACAGTACAAAAGCAATTCCTGCAATCACTTTTACTTTCTTAGAACAGAACATGTTGTACTCCTTTATTCTTATTCTACATTCTTTGACTGCTCACGGATATTCTCCAGAGCATCTTTTGCGTTTACGACCATGGCACCAACTTCAGTGAACTGATTTTTGCTGCCTATGGTATTTATTTCACGGTTGGCCTCCTGACAGATAAAATCAAGTCTTTTACCTGGCACGGGGTCATCGGTGATTTCCTTTCTCATTGCCTCCAGATGACTTTGAAGGCGGATTATCTCCTCGTTGATGGTATACTTGACAAGCATCGAAGCCGTTTCTTCAAGTATCTTGTTTTCATCAACCCGGTCGCCAAGAAGCTCGGCGAATTTCTTTGTTATGGTCTCGCGGAACTTTGCCTCCATCTTTGGCTGCCATTCCTTGAAAAAAGCGGCGCACTTGTCAAGGACGTCAAGTTTTGAAAGGAGATCCTTTTTGAGGTTCTCTCCTTCCCTGGTCCGGTCGCTGATGAACTGGCCGAACACATCCTGGAAAACCGGCTCGATTTTTTTCCAATAAGCCTCCGCATCATATTCATGGGAAACCGTCAGAACGCCTTCCTGGGCTACGATGAGGCTCAGCGGAATGTCGTCCGCAGATTTACCGAGTACAGACGCAATGCTCAAAAGCGCATCCCTGTACATGAGTGCGGCATGCGGATCGGCGGTCACTACGGCGGTGGAATTATTGTCCCTCACGCGGATAAAGACATCGACCTTGCCGCGGACTATTTTTTCTGCCACAAGCTTACGTATGCGGCTTTCAAGCTGATTGAGGAAAGAAGGAAGGTTTATGCTCAGGTCAAGGAACCTTGCGTTTACGGAACGGATCTCAACGCTTATCTGTGTGTTGTCGCAGACAAGCTCCTTGTATCCGTATCCGGTCATACTGTTCATACAATCTCCTCCGATCCACCGGAACCTTTTACGGAATCTTCAGACTCCAGCGCTTTGAGTATACCGGCACCGACTTTCCAATTGTCGCCTGCTCCCATTGTAACAAAAATATAGCCTTCTGGAAAGTGGGAACCGCTGTTTTTGGACAAGATTTTAAGACCGACATCCACGGCCTCGTCAAATTCACCTGCATACGTCACGTCCCCGTGGTACTTCTTTGCATGCTCAGCAAGAATTTCACCGGTCACCGACGCAGCAGAAGAATCTTCCCTTGCGCTTGCATAGATTTTGTTTATTATAACTGAATCCGCGCTTCCGAAACTTGACGCGAAATCTTCAAGCAGAGCCTGGGTGCGGCTGTAAGTGTGGCTCATAAAATCAACCACTATCCTATGGTTTTTGTAGAAATCCCTGTAGCCCGAAAGGGTTGTCTTTATCGCGGTCGGATGGTGCCCGTAGTCGTCAATGAAAATAACGTCCTGTCCACAAGGAGTCTTCGCACGCCCGATGATTTCGCTGCGCCTTTTTCCGCCTGAAAATTTCAAAAGCCCCGCCCTGATTTTTTCCGCAAAGTCAAGGGGATTTTTACCGGCAGATTTGATAAGCTCGAAACAAAGCGCGACCGCAGCCGATGCATTCAATATGTTGTGCCGTCCCGGAACCGAAAGAGCACAGCCGGAAAGCACGTTCAAGCTGAAATACTGACGGCCCTCCTTAGTTCCTTCCTCACGCACCGAATAATCGCCATCTGCGGAAAGTCCGTAAGGTACAAGCTCAATGTCAGGCCTCTTTCCATGGACGATTTCAGAAACCTCAACAGCACCCTTCTGGTCTGCACAGTAAATCAGCTGTCCGTGATCAGGAAGAAGGCATGCATAATCGACGAACGCATCCCTTATGCTCTCATAGGTCGGATAATAATCCTGATGATCGCTTTCAACTGCCGTAAGGATGATTTTTTTCGGATGGAAAGCCATGAAATGACGCTGGTATTCGCAGGTCTCCGCAACGAAAAACTCAGGACGCAAAGCCTTGGCCGCACTTGAAGTCATCGTGCAGGAATTTCCGAAAGACGAAATGATGCTCCCCGCAAGAACCTGTGACGGAAGATCGATTTCTTTAAGCAGGGTACCGACAAGGCCTGTAGTGGTGGTCTTACCGTGGACACCGCAGACTCCGCATCCATAAGATTCGGCCGAAACTGCACCAAGTGCCTCGCTGTAAAGGAGCATGGGGATTCCGCGTTTTTTTGCCTCGATCAGATCAGGATTTTTCTCCGGGCTGTATGCGCTCGAATAGATCACATAATCTATGGAAGAAGAAATGTTTTCAGCGGAAAATGGCTTTGCATGTATATCGTAATGCTCAAGGATTTCATCAGTATAAAATCTTTCGCCCACGTCGCTTCCTGTAATGACGGCACCCCTGGCATGGAGGATTTCCACAAGGGCAGCCATACCTGTTCCCTTGATACCGACAAAATGAAAATGCACGCCGGCAAAATTGTTCGGAAAAGATTTGTTTGTCTCAGACATAATATGACATTATACCACTGGATTGGGATTTTTTCAATTATTTCTATATTTATAGAAAATTTCCGCTTTTTTCATGAAAAACATCCCTTTTTTACGTTCCAGAAAGCATGGAAATGCATTAAAAACGCCTTTAAACAAAAAAATTCTGCGGTTTCCATGATTTTTTGCTTTCAATCCTTGAAAACTGCTGTATAATTTGGAAAGGAAAGAGTATCCGCGCTTTTCGGAGAGAAAGTTTTCAGAGGTTGACTTATGTATTATTCAAGCATTGGGGTCCTTGCGATCCTGATACTTTTTATTAATGAATTCTATATTTTGACCCAGGTTTCGGGAAAAGCTCTTACACATGCGCACAAGGCATACAAGACTTTCCTTATAGGGGTTGCGGCATATTACGCTGTGGACATTGCATGGGGACCTCTGGATGAATTCTGTAAGATTACTGCGGTAAGATTTGCGGAAACAACCGTGTATTTTGCCGTCATGGCACTTTCGGTACTTTTCTGGACGCGATATGTCATCGCATACATAAACCAGAAAAACAAATTCGAGACATTCATAAGGATTACGGGAATCGTTTTTCTGATCCTTCAGCTGACAGTGCTTTTCGTGAATTTTTTTGTTCCCATTGTATTCTGGTACGATGATGACGGAAACTACCGCGCAGGAATCGCAAGAAACCTCAACCACACATTCCAGCTTCTGATGTTCATGATCGTAAGCATCTATATGTTCATCATATCCGCAAGAAAAAAAGGAAACCAGAAGCGCAGGCATCTTGCCATAGGTATATTCAGCTCGGCGATGGTTGCGGCAATAATACTGCAGAACCTCTATGTCTACATGCCGTTCTATTCAATCGGCTTAATGCTCGGAACATGCCTTCTGCACACTTTTGTCATTGAGGATGAAAAGGAAGTGTACCGCCAGAAGATTGACTCCATCATCCAGATAGAGCAGCTTCAGGAAAGGGAGCTTGACAACACCAGAAAAATCGCATATGTGGATCCGCTCACCGGGGTAAAGAACAAGGCGGCATATATTGAAGACGTTGACGGAATCGAACAGAGGATTGAGGGAGGCGTTCTTTCAAAATTCGGTCTTATCGTATTTGACGTGAACGACCTTAAAAAAGTGAACGACACCAAGGGACACACAGCCGGCGACAAATACATAAAAAAAGCAAGCACGATAATCTCAGGGCATTTCAAGAACAGTCCGGTCTACAGGATCGGAGGAGATGAATTCGTGGTATTTCTCCATGGCGACGACTATGACAACTGCAATGAGCTGCTCAAGGACTTCAATTCGCATATCGAATGCAACAGAAAATCAGGAGACATAGTCATTTCATCAGGATTCGCCGATTACAACCCGAACCAGGACAAAGGATTCATACGCCTGTTCGAGCGTGCTGACAAGGAAATGTATGCAAAAAAGCAGGAGCTTAAGTCAAAGAAAAAATGACGCGGGCATAAAAAAACACCCGAAAAAATCCGGGTGCATACTCCTTCATATTCAATCTTCCGAAACCTAGCGCGGGCCTGAAAGCTCAAGGTAGATCTGGTCTGCAAGTCCGAAATGGGTTGTCTTTGTCAGGGCCTCGGCATAATTGTCGTACATCATGTCCTCATACATGCCGCGTGCGAATTCATTTTCTTCGCCGAACATGCTTTCATGGTGTATCGTGTCGCGCATTGAAGAAAGCATCATCTTGACAAGGTAGTTTTCCATTTCCTTGGACTGTG
>JAFPKH010000369.1:0-8172 GCA_017424825.1 Treponema sp.
GTCATTTTTATGGATTATGCGGCCAGGATTTTTATCAAAATTTCAATGGAAATTAAATGGAAAAGGGTAATGGCTTAAAGTAAGAGCCTTATATTGTTCTTGATGAACTTGAGGCTAAAGTCGAGTATGATGGATATTTCTTGCAGCGAAAAGTTACGGAGGAATCATCGCAAGAATTTACAAGAACAAAACTTCTCCGATAACTCCGATGTTTGCATGTATTTTTCTGTTCAATAAATGCTGGCATCTCCGATTTTACGCCACGCGTTTTTGAATCAACAGGCAAACTGTCTACTCGCTTTCCTTCAGCATGTCCAGGACTTTTCTGAATGCGGAATCCTCCTTTTTCATTTCTTTTGAGCCGCGCGTTATGTTGCAGAGAGACATTCCGTATTTCCGGGAGATTTCGCGCTGTGTCGTTCCCGCGTCAAGCTCTTTGACAAGGTGCCATCGGTTGGAGAAGTCCTTCAGCTCTGCGGATGTGAAAAGGCATTTGAAAAAATCTTCTATAAGATTTGCGTCGTCTATGCGTGAGAGAATCGTGCAGATTTCTTTTATTGCGTCCCTGTCCTGTTCGTCCTCCAGGGAATAAGTGTTTTTTGTTCTCATGGCTTCTTCCGTTTTTTAATGATTCTATGTATGAATACAAAATAACAGACAAAAACATGGATGTCAAATGGTACTTGAAAACGCCGGACGGCCTGCCTTCAGATTATTATTGTTTCTTGGTGCAGAAATATCCGTTTTTTGCCGATATATCGTCTTTTCACTTATTTTCTATTGACCAAATGCAATGAAATTTGTTATTATTTCGTACGCTTTCCGTTCGTATGTTCGGGGCGTTTGGCTTTTAAGGAACCCGTTACTCCTTATGGCAAAGGTATTTTTGACAAAAAATTAAGAGGTTTGAGATGTACGCAATTGTTGAATATAAGGGCAATCAGTACAAGGCAGAAAAAGATGCTGTTCTTACAGTGAGCAGAATTGATGAAGCCAAGGAAGCAAAGCCGGGCGATAAGGTTACCATTGACACGGTTCTTTTGGTAAGTGACGGAGATAAGGTTTCTGTAGGAACACCGTATGTTCAGGGAGCCAAGGTAACCGTTGAAGTTGGTGAGACATTCAAGGATTCAAAGGTTCTTGTCCTCAAGTACAAGAGCAAGAAGGACTATCACCGTCTTCATGGACATCGCGAGCAGTACACTAAAGTAACTGTAAAAGATATCGCATTCTAAGTCGGTGACTTCAGTTCTTTTGATTTGCGGCGGTGACGGATGCTTCAAAAGTTGCACCGCTGAAGGTCATGCAGGTTTTGCGGCCAAAGGAAAGGACATTGTGTGTGCTTCTGAGACGCTTCTACTCAGGACTGCCGTACAGGTTCTTGAATCGGTCGAAGGAATTGAGGTTCTGATTGATTCATCCAGGAGGGGGTTCCTTTCATTTTCCGTCAGACAGACGGTTTCTTTTGAAAATGACCCTGATCTTCTGGAGCGGCTCAGGTGCATTGCCGATTTCATACGGACTGGAATAAAAAGCCTTTCCGAAGAATATCCGGCTCTTGTACGGCTGACCGAAAAGCTTGGGTAGAAATCTACCTGATGTGTGCTATAAAATAAAATTAGACTGGATTTTCCAGCGGAGGATTAAAATGGGACGTAGTAAAGGCGGTAGCGGTGCTAAAAACGGACGCGATTCTAACCCAAAAAGCCTGGGTGTCAAAAGATATGGCGGAGAACTGGTAACAGCAGGTTCAATCCTTGTCAGGCAGCGTGGAACACGTATCCATCCGGGTGACAACGTTAAGAAGGGTGGAGACGATACTTTGTATGCAGTTGAAGACGGAAAGGTAGTTTACGGTGAACGCAAGAACCGTAAGATTGTTTCCATCGAACCGATTGCAAACGAAGCTGCACAGAACTAAGGAAAACTTGTTTCTCGCAGTTTTGACTACAAATGCCCGGCGTGATCAGTTTCATGCTGGGTATTTTTTTTAATGTAAGCGTTGTAAGGAAAAATTTATGATTCACTTTGCAGATGAGGCTGTCATAACCGTTATCTCAGGAAAAGGCGGAAACGGATGCGTTTCGTTCAGGCGGGAAAAATATATTCCTGACGGTGGTCCTAACGGTGGTGACGGCGGCCGCGGAGGTGACGTTGTTTTTTGCGTCAAAAGAAATCTCCGTACTCTTGCCCATCTTCGTTATCATCCTATTTTCAAGGCTAAAAACGGTGGTGACGGTCAGGGTTGGAACAGGCATGGAAAAGACGGCGAGGATGTCGTTATACCTGTGCCTCCCGGAACTACGATAACCGATGCCGAGACAGGTGAGCTTATACGTGATTTTACTACGGAGAACGAGGATGAAAGGCTTGTTCTTCTTGAGGGCGGAAAAGGCGGCTGGGGAAACGTGCATTTCAAATCCAGCACAAATCAGGCTCCGCGCTATGCACACCCTGGAAAGCCCGGTGAACAGAGGGTTCTTAAAGTCGAGATTTCCATCATGGCAGACGTTGGTCTGGTCGGTTTTCCGAATGCCGGAAAGTCAAGCCTGCTGGATCTTTTTACGAACGCACGCCCGAAAATCGCACCGTATCCTTTTACCACGAAGATTCCGAATCTCGGTGTGCTCAACGTGGACAAGGACACTGACATAATCATCGCGGACATTCCTGGAATCATCGAGGGTGCATCAGATGGTGCAGGACTGGGAATCAGGTTCCTGAAGCATATTTCCAGAACGGCATGCCTTCTTTTCATGATCGACTGCTCGGACGAAAAATATCTTGATGCCTATGACATGCTCCTGAAGGAATTGGGACAGTTCGGCGGAAATCTTCTTGAAAAACCAAGGATTGTCCTGTGCAATAAGATTGACGTTGAGGGTGCTTCTGATCATGCGGAAGAAGTAATCAAAAAAATCAGTTCTTCAGATCCTTCCGTAAAGGTGATTCCGGTTTCAATCCTTGAGAGAATCAACATAAAGAGCGTCAAGGAAGCCGTCGTAAGCTTGGTGAGGGAATCCGACGCATTCAAAAAATATGAGAAGGAACCTGATGCGGCCAAGAAAAGCGGATTTTTAAGCGGACGTTCCGTGGATGATTCCATGGAAGAGCAGTATCCGGGTTCGGAATCCTGACCGGGGGTGCAGATGAAGATTGCGGTTCTCGGCGGAAGTTTCAATCCTATACACATCGGTCACCTTGCATTGGCTGATGAGGTATGCGTTTCTCTCGGCTATGACAAAGTGATTTTTGTCCCGACTTTCATTCCTCCTCACAAAATGCCGGTGGATACGGTGAGCGCGGATGACAGGCTTGAGATGGTTAGGCTTGCGTGCATGGATGACGTAAGGTTTGAAGCAGATCCGTGTGAAATCGAAAGGGGCGGGACATCCTACACATACGACACCGTGGATTACCTTGAGAAAAAGTACGGAAGCTCCCTTGACGGAAAAATCGGCCTCATAATGGGTGACGACCTTATCCCCGGTTTTCATCTGTGGCACAGGGCACAAGAGCTTTCCGAAAAATGCACCCTGATTTTGGCCAGACGTCCCAGGCAGGAAGATTCAGACCCGGAGCACAGCAACAAGGACAAGGGGGATTATGCGTCCGTATCCCATTCGACTGCGGATGAAAACGGCTCGGGCATATTCGACATAAAATCGGAGCCTCTTTTCAAGGATGCCGCAGTAATAAAAAACCCTGAGCTTAAGCTTTCTTCTACCGATATAAGGGAAAGGGCTTTCAAGGGGATGTCTTTCAGGTATCTTGTCCCTGACAGAGTTTTCAAGTATATTATTGAAAGAAACATATATGGAAAAAATAAGTAGAGAGACATTTGAAAGTGTCAGAAAATATGCTCTGGCTGCGGAAAAAGAAGAAAGGTTCCAGCATTCAGTAAGGGTCGCCGAAACTGCCCGCCGCATGTGTGAAATCTACGGTGAGGACGGTGATGCCGGTTATTTTGCCGGTCTTGCCCACGACATGTGCAAGGATCTGGATGATGGGACGCTTCTTTCGCTTGCAGGACATGACGGACAGGCTGTGTCTGAAATCGAAAGGAAAAAGCCTGCGCTGCTTCATGGACGTGCTGCCGCCGTAAAGCTGGAAAGGGACTTCGGCGTTACTGACCGCGATATACTTCAGTCGGTTGCCATGCATACTTTGGGAGGGGAAGGCATGTGTCCCCTTGCGAAGATTGTGTTTGCAGCTGATAAAATCGAACCCGGCCGTCCGCAGTCATCGGAAAAATATCTCCGGAATCTTTTTTCCAAAAAACTTGACGAGCTTCTTCTTGCAGTCGTTCAGGAAAACATGGACTATCTGGCTTCGAGGGGAAAAGAAATAGCTCCTTCAAGCCTTGTGTTCAAAAAAAGCCTTGAAAAATCTTTGGGGCTCTTGTGATTTTTAATTGGGTGGTGCTTATACTATGAATGCTTCAAGCAGTAAAAAAGGGGTTGTCTTCCTTGCCCTTATCTTTGCGGTTATCGTTGCGGCCATTGTTTTTATAGTGGTGTCGCTTAACTCTGACCCTGCGACCGACAATCTCAAGGAAAATGAAATCGTTACCGTCCTGCTTGTGCTTAACGACGGAAACAACAACGCTCTTGCAACCGACGTGCTTCTTTATTATCCGAAATCACAGAAGGGAGCCTTGTTCAACATTTCCGGAAACATCGGAGACATATACGAAGGACTCAGCGGCGGAAACGAAAGGGGACGTACCGACAGAATCGATGCGGTTTACAGGGAGCTTGGTATAGATGCCTACAACAAGGAAGTCGGAAAGCTTCTCGGATTGACCATACCGTTCAACATCGAGATCGGCCTGAATGATTTCGGCTTGCTGACCGACCTTCTCGGTGGAATGAAGCTCTTCGTCGATGCTCCCGTTGACATGAAGATGGAAAAAAACGGAAATCCGGTGAGCGTGTCTGAAGACGGTTCCTCAAAAACTTCATCTGACGGCGAGGAATACATCAGATGGCTGCTTCCGGCAGGTTCAGTCACTTTGGACGGCGACAAGATACAGACATACATACAGTACAGGCTTCCCGGCGAAGAAGACAGCGACGTTGAGACACGCAGGCAGATGGTCATGGTTTCCATGCTTTCCGCACTGCATGAAAAGCGCGACGTGCTCCTTGAAAAAAGGAATTTCCAGCTTTATGCAGGAAAATTCAAGGCGAACGTATCCGACAAGATCCTCCACAAGCTTTTCGAATACATTTCAAGCATGGATGCCGAAACTGACAGCCTTTCACCCCAGGGAGTGCAGGGAAGCTTGCGTAAGCTTGCAAGTGAGAACATCACGCTGCTTTTCCCTCTGTTTGAAGGCCAGCTGATAAAGGACATCGTGCGTGCAAAAAAAGAGAACCTCATAAACGAAGGAAGCTCCACCTACAGGTATGTGCTTGAAGTCAAAAACGGAACTGAAGTGCAGGGACTTGCCAACAACGCTTCAATCCTCCTGCGCGGACTCGGAAACTACGACGTGCTGCCTGCTTCCGATGCCGATTCCAACGACTACGAGCATACGGTCATCATAAACCACATGCAGACGAAGGATCCTGATGCGCTCAAGGTTCTGGCAAACTTCATATCATGCAAGAACATAGAGCATAATCCTTCAAGCGGACTTGCAGACGGTTCCAACGTTGATTTCACGGTCATACTCGGCACCGACTGGGACGGACGCTATGTAAGGGGCGGATATGTCAACCCTGCGAATGAAGAAGCTGAAAATCAGGAAGGAGTAAGCCCTGCACCGGCTTCTGAATAGAAATCTGTAACGCCGGAAAATTCCGGTTTTTAGAGTATTGGATGGATTAAAGGAAAGACTATGGAAAATAATGAAAAGACCAACGAGCAGAAGGCAATGGAAATAGCCCGGCTCATGGAAGACGGAAAGGGACTTGATGTCAAGGTGATCGACGTTTCGGAACTGAACAGCTGGACAGATTTCTTCGTGATAGTGACCGTTACGAGCAGCGCGCATTGGCAGGGACTCGCCAGGGACATAAAGGAATATATCGGCAAGAACGATATGGAAGTGCACAAGACCGTACGCAAGGATCCGCATGGGGATGACTGGAACCTCATTGACCTTGGGCCTGTGGTCGTCCATCTCATGTCGAAGGATGCAAGGGAATTCTATGACCTTGAAAAGCTCTGGCACGGCGGAAAGGTGCTCATGGGCTAAGGTTTTCCGATGCATTAAAAAAGCCCCGTTTTCTTGTTGAAAGCAGGGCTTTGTTTTTTTATTTCAAGATGGAATTCTAGAAATCCTCGTCTTCGTCATCATCGATGTTGTCGTATTCGTCGTCGCTGTCACCATAGATGTCGTCTTCAAAATTTCTCCGGCGGTTGTCATATCCGTCTTCAATTTCCTGGTCGTCGAAAGGCTCGTCGTAGTCGTCGTCATCTTCGGGGAATTCATCCTCGAAATCATCATCCTCGAAATCGTCGTCCTTGAAATCATCGTCTTCCGGATTATCCAGATCATCTGACTGGTAATCATCATAATCTTCGTCAAAAGAAAATCCGGATGCCTCGATATCCAGAAAATCATCGTCATCGAACATGAAACGCTCCTTGCAAATGTTTGCTTTTTCAGCCTCAGGACGGGGCCGAATTTTTATAGAGATTAAATGCTACGCGGTATTTTGTCAAGGGATATGCAAATTCGGTTTTTGTTTGACAAACGGCAAATAGACAAATATAATGGAACTGCTTGCAAAACTCTGTTGATTCTGTGAGCTGCCTTAAAAGACCTCTTTCAGATGTTTTTTGGGGCGGAGGACCGGCGGCTTCCAGCATATTTAGTGATGAATGGTGGGGGATAGGGCTGTTCGAGAGCTTGGTTTTCGGACAAGCCTGCGGGATTGGCGCTAAAGATTTACCGAATTCATGCCGATAAAAAGTCAAACGGTTCCGTGTAATAACAGGGAAATTTACAATTCAAGGAGAATTGAATGAAAAAAGGCGTAGTCATTTTAGGTAGCCTTGTTCTTGCGCTCGCATTCTGCATTCCTGCAGTAGCACAGCCAAGTGCGAAGGCTGTAGAGACAATCGTTATCGATAATTTCGATACACCGGATGAGATGGATTGGACTTGGGGTGTTCGTGCCAGCCGCTTTGTTGCTGAAGGATATCCTATCGTAAAGTCTTTTGAGGGAATCCCGAATTCTCTTCGTCCATATCACAAGGATTCAGACCCGGCAGCCCAGGTTTTGGGAGCTAAAGTTGCTTTTGACCGCAAGGGTGACAACTGGTTTGAAGTTTATCCGCAGGCATCAGAGGAAGAGGCTCATGAAATCCCGTTCATCGGCACTGTTACTCAGATTGATTTCTGGGTCTGGGGTGCAAACTACAACTACAGGCTCGAAGTCCTTATCCGCGATGCAGACGGACGCGTTCACGTTCTTCCTGCAGGCAGCCTGATGTTCCAGGGATGGAGAAACATCGTAATCAATGTTCCTACATATATCCGCCAGCATTCTCGCCTCCGCTCAGGACGTCCTAACCTTACGTTCGTAGGATTCAGGATCCGCACTGATACAAGCGAAGCTGTCGATGATTATGTAATCTATTTTGATCAGTTGAAGTATACAACGAACACTCTGTCTAATGTCTATGACGGTTACGACCTGAAAGATGCAGATTTCGGTGACAAAGAATAATAAGAAGAGAGGCGGTACAAAATGAAAAAATTAAGCGTAGCTATTATGGCACTCGCAGTTCTTGCTGCCGGTGCATTTGCACAGAGCCTTTCAGATCCTGATGCTTCAAACATCGGAAACGACAGCGCTCGTCAGGCTCTCCGTGAAGTAAGCGTAGACCGTTTTGAGCGTGAAGGCTCATGGACTGTGCATATTTCTCCGGACTACGGTGTTATGTCAGGCCGTCTTTTTGACGGTGGTCCTGCTGCAAAAGAACCGTTGGAAGATTCAGGCAATCAGGAAATGGAAGATTCAAAGGTCTTTGGTGCAAAGGTTGAATTCTTCCGCCGCGGCGTAAACTCATTCTTCATCAAGGCAGCACGCCCGATTGCAATTGAAGGAATCACAAAGACTGTTTCTGTATGGGTCTGCGGACGCAACATGCCTCATGACCTGTGGCTTTTGGTGCAGGACTACAATGGAAACAACTTTGAAATCTGGATGGGCA
>JAFPKH010000370.1:0-2802 GCA_017424825.1 Treponema sp.
CAGAAATGCTGAAGACCATTGCTGACCACGAGATAATCCACATGAAGCAACAGGTTGTAGACTGATATCTGGTCGAACACCTGTTGCTTGATTTTTATCGTAGGAGCCTTGTATTCGATGATCATACGGGGCGTGGTGTCTTGATGGTAAAGAATCGAGTCGCAACGCAGCTTTTTGTCGCTGATGCGCAACTCAATCTCATTGCCCAGCAATCCCTTGGGATACCCCTTTCCTTCTACCAGCCAGTGCGTGAAATGCTGGCGTACCCATTCCTCAGGGGTCAGTGCCACATAGCGCTTGCGTAGAAAGTCAAAAATCTCAGGCTTTTCCTGCGTCCCGCGTAATTTGACGTCGTACGATGGTAAATTTAATTCGTTCATTTCGGGGACAAAATTACGAAATTATTGGGATATTTCATAATTAATTCGTAATTTTGCAACGATTATGCCTGAAACAGCAATAACATATGAAAGCGTGATGCACGACTTGCAACAGCGCAAGTTTCGCCCCGTCTACTACTTGATGGGTGATGAACCTTATTATATCGACAAGATAAGCGACTGGATAGCTGAAAACGTGCTGCAACCGGAAGGACGGGATTTTGATCAGACCGTACTCTTCGGATCGGACGTGAATGCTTCGCAAATCGTGGACGCAGCCAAGCGTTATCCCATGATGTCGGAATACCAGGTGCTGATTGTAAAAGAGGCTCAGAACGTCAAGAACGTAGAGGCGCTGGAGAAGTATATGAAGGCGCCCATGCCCAGCACTATCCTGGTGTTGTGCCATAAAAATGGGACGATAGACGGACGGAAACGGGAATATGTGAAGGCTATTCAGCAGGCAGGCATCCTGTTTGAGAGCAAAAAACTCCGCGAACGTGACCTTCCGGGCTTCATAGAACGCTATTTAAAGGCGCAGGAAGCCTCGATAGATCCTAAGTCGACGCAGATGATAGCAGAGGCCATAGGAGCCGATTTGAGTCGTCTTACGGGCGAATTAGACAAGGTTTTGCTGAGTTTGCCAGAGCAGGATAGGCGAGTAACTCCCCAGGTGGTGGAGGACCAGATAGGAGTGAGCAAGGATTATAACGCCTTTGAATTGCGTGACGCTATCGTAAATCGCAATATCGAGAAAGCCAACCGTATTATCAAGTATTTCGATGAGAATCCGAAGGCTGGTGGACTTTATGCATTGCTTCCGATGGTTTTTAACTATTTCCAAAATCTGATGCTGGCTTTCTACTGTCCGCAAAAGGGGAGTCAGGAAGCTTTGGCAAAATGGCTCGACATGAAATCTCCCTGGGGAGCACGTGACTATCTCACGGGAATGCAAAATTACTCCGGAATGAAAGTGATGCAGATTATTTCCAAAATAAGAGAAATTGACGCGAAAAGTAAAGGACTTGACAATCCAAACACCCCGCCAGGGGAGTTGATGAGGGAATTAATTTTCTTTACATTTCACTAAAAAGAGGCACTTCGGTCGCCTCTTTTTTTCTAGAATCAAAATTTTACCGTACAAGAAATTTTGGGCTCAAACCCCGATGGTAAAAGGGATTCACCCTGATTATTCCCCCTCATATTTTGCGTATTTTTCTTTTTCCCTCCAACGGCCCAGAATTTGCCCAAAATCTCAAAAATCAATGGTTACGAAACGTCAAAATATAGATTTAATAAATTTTATATTTTGATTTATTGAATTTGGAAAACTGAAATTAAAAGAATCCAAAGTAAAAAGACAGCAAAATAAACTGATATTTGTATTTATAAAGATGAATTTAAGAAAATAAATATATAAATACAAATCAAAATCAACACCTTAACATTTGCGTATTCATAGATATTTAAAGCGAAAACAACGCAATATATTGCTAAAAATCAGTTGATTATGCGATTTTATGAAAATAACGCATAAAAAAGAAACATAATTAATCTTTCCGAAGATGTATATGACCAGTTCAATCCCCTATGTATAAAGGTATACATGATTTAAACCCAATTAGTTATGTTTTTTATATTAGGAAATACTTTGTAATGATTTGTACTTGTAAATTCGAATTTGTAATAACAAACCTAAAAATAAGACTTTCTTAATTTGGAATTTAGAATATTAAAACACAAATCCGATATTTATAAATTAAAATTTTCTTCAGATTTCTTGCAGGATTCAAATAAATGCTTTACCTTTGTAAAATCAATCAAAAATGGCATTTTTTGCCCTATTTCGACTACAATGGATACAAAAGACCGCATTAAACTCATCATGGAAGATCAGCATATGACCCAGCAGGTGTTCGCTGACTTCTTACAACAAGCTCCTGCAACGCTGAGTAGTATATTCAATGGCAGAACACGTCCTACCCTGAATATCGTTGATTCGATAAAAAAGAAAATTCCTGACATTTCTATAGAGTGGTTACTCTATGGTACAGGTGAGATGTATATATCCCACCCTACGTCACCGTCTGAAGAGAATATGGAGACCTCTGGCGGTGTTCAGGATCTGATGTTAAACTTTGATACGCCTAGTGCTGGTTCGTCAAATTTGCATCAAAATGTGTCTCCTGGGGTTAATATGCAACAAGGTGTACGAAATACACACTTGGAATTAACGCGCGAAGAATTGAAAATGTTGGAGAAAGAGCCGCGTCGCGTTGTTGAGATTCGCGTCTATTACGATGACCAGACTTTCGAGACTTTTGTGCCCGCCAAGAAGCAATAGTCATCCTACCATCGAAGATTTTCTCCGATGCCTAACGCCTGATGCAGCCCTTGTGTCAGGCGTTTTAAGTAAGGTGTC
>JAFPKH010000045.1:0-6096 GCA_017424825.1 Treponema sp.
AAGTACGAAATACAAATGCCCCGAAGCGGAATTTTCCTTGAAGTTCGATATTTCCCCCTTGAGCATGACATTGGGGAAAGTTCCTTCGAGCATGTTTTTTATAAGCGTCGTCAGCTGTGTGACGGTCATCAGATTATCTTTTTCTTCCATGTTTGTCTATGCGATTCTACATCAAAAAACTTTGATTATCAATTCCAAACCGTGGGCCGGGAAATTCTTTTCTTAACTCGCTTAAAAATACTTCCGATAGTGGAAAAGATGAAACGTATTGTTTTTTTGTTTGCAGGTTTTGATTTTACTCACGCATTTGACAAGGCATTTGCTTCAGTGTCGGCGTTTGACCGTACCCTTGTCTGGGCTAAGGGGCTTTGTCCTGAAAGTGAAATCTATGTCGCTGTCAATGATAAAACCAGTTCGTCCGTGCGTGAGGCTTTGGAATCATCCGGGACAAGCGCAAAAACAATCTGCAGAAATGACTGGAACACAAAAATCCTTCTGGAGCAGATGTCAAGATCGGCGTCACAGTCATCGGCTGATTATGTCGTGTACACTTTGGCCGACCGTCCTTTTTTGGATGCAGAGCTGAGCCGGAAAGTGATTGAAAATCATGAGGAATACCTTGCGGAATACACCTTTGCAGACGGATATCCTTTGGGATTCGCTCCTGAAACAATAGATTCCGGCGCTCTGGGGATAATTTCAACCCTTGCTTCCCGTGAAGATTCTGATTCAGGGACAAAGCCGGTTTCTGCATCAAGCATATTTTCCGTAATGCAGAAGGACATAAACTCATTTGAAATAGAAGCCGTGATTGCGCCGAAGGATTACAGGATGCTCCGCCTTGATTTTTCATGCGGAACCAAAGCGAATTTCCTTTCATGCAGGTCTCTCTATGATTCTGCCCTTGATTCAAAAATTCCTTTCAATGCATCTTCGCTTACCGGGCTTGCCGAAAAATCAGTGAAAGTGCAGAGGACGGTTCCTGCGTTCTACAACATACAGATATCCGCAAGATGCTGGACGGAATCAGTTTACAGCCCTTATTTTGCGGCTTTCGAAAAAAAGTATTCTTCATCTCCGCTTGACCTTTCGTTCAACTCATCCAAAATCATGCGCCTTGAGCAGTTCAGGGCATTGGTAAGCAGCATAGCCGAATTCTCCGAGACAGCGGTTGTCGGATTGGGCGAGTGGGGCGAACCGATGTGCGTTGACAACATAAGCGACTATATTTCCGCAGTGCTTGAGCATCCTGGTCTTTCTGTCCTTGTGGAAACTGACGGCATACTCATAAAGCAGGAGACCGTCGAAAAGATTGCGGCTGCCGTAAAATCTGCCGTGCCTAGGACAAGCGGGGAAGCACCTGTCACATGGATCGTGAGCGTGGATGCCTTTACCGCAGAAAAATACGGGGCGCTCCATCCAAGGTTCGCTACGGATGAAAAAGGAGTCCAGCTTTTGGAATGCAACAGCGCGTTTGCAAAGGCGGTCAATGCGGTTTCAATATTGGAAACATATTTTGAAGGATGCGTATATCCCCAGATGCTCAGGATGAATGCAAATGAAGATGAGCTTGAGCAGTTCTACAGATTCTGGCACGGAAAGGATTCTCCGTCAAAAGGAAAGATAATAATACAAAAATACGATCATTTCTGCGGTCTTATGCCGGATGAAAAGCCTGCCGACCTCTCTCCGCTGAAAAGAAATCCATGCTGGCATCTTAAGCGCGACATGGTTGTCTTGTGGAACGGTGACGTGCCTTTCTGCAGGGAGTGGATTCTGGATAATTCCGTCGGGAATGTTTTTGAGATGAGCGTGAAGGCTGTCTGGGAGAAGTTGGAGGATTTTTCACAAAAAGATATAGACTGCTGCAATTGTCTTTGTTCCAAAACTTCATTGCCGGACGTTCGGTTCGATGAAAAATGCGGTGCCTGCGATGAATACTATACCTACAACTTTTAACCAGCGCATAATCGACAGGACCATCCTTGGCGGGGTGGAGACGGATTCAAAGATCCTCATGCCCGTGACCTGCCTTGTGCTGAACAGAAGCGGAAATTCATACAGGAACATGGTTTTCGACAAGCTGATCTACCAGGGCTTCGAAAAAGTCATCTGGATTGAATCTAACATAGGCGGAAGGACAAGCTCAACCCAGCTAAAGGGAAGGCACCTTGACGAGCTTTCATCCCAATATCCGACCGTTAAATTCCTTGTTCCGAACGACACGGTGGACTATGTTTCGATCGGCGACATGATAAACCTTGGGATGCAGGAAGCGGCCTCTCCGTATGTGCTGGTTCTTTTTGACGACATGTGCACGGACTCGTTCCAGATTCCCATTTCGATAGTAAATCATCTGGTGGAGAAAAAAGCGTTCTGCCTGTGCCCTAAGCTTGTGACCCAGAACCAGCAGGTGCTTCCGGTAAGATTTTCACCCAGCGAAAAAAAATCTGTGTTCGAGATGGAATCTTCACTGACCATGGCGAGCGGCAACAGGACTTTTTATGCGTCGGACTGGGCGGGGCTTTACAACAGGGACAAATTCATGCAGCTCGGAGGAATCGACTATACCATAACCACGGACTACTGGCAGAAGATGGATCTTTTTTTCCGTTCGTGGCTCTGGGGCGAGGAGACGCTTCTTGATCTTTCGCTTTCTTTTACATATTCCGGGGAAGTGCACGTGGAAAACCGGACGCGCAACATGTCATACCTGCGTTTCTATCTTAAGAACCTTCTCCCGGTATACAGAAATGAGGAGGCGCAGATTCCCCTCACTTATTTTTTTGCATTCAAGCACAAAAATCTTTGCGGGCTGAAAGAATCCTACATTCTTTTTAAAAACGCAAGGGACTGGGTTACGGTGAACAGATACAGGTTCAAGACCGATGCCGGTGATTTCATAAAAAAATGGCAGGAAAGCGACGCAGTTTCGGTCGGAAAGGGCGTTTAGCTTGTTGGAGGGGTAATGATTTCGGATAGCGGTGAAAATAAAAAGCGCCTGGTGCTTGTCGTGCAGTGCAGGCTTTCGTCAACGAGGCTTCCAAGAAAGGCACTCCTTGATTTGCATGGAAAGGCTTTGATCGAATGGAATCTTTGCGCTATGAAAAAGGTTCCTGCAGATGATTATTATCTTGCGACGGATGAGGACAGTTTTCCTGAGCTTAAGCCGCATGCTGAAAAATGCGGTTTCAAAATCTTCGCAGGATCAAGGGAAGACGTGCTTGACCGTTTCTGCAAGGTGATCGAGCTTTCGTCCGCGGATGTTGTGGTCAGGGCAACCGCCGACAATCCGTTTTTGTTCTACGAGGCTGCCTGTGAAATGATTTCCGTCTGGAATGAGAGGGCTGCTTCGGAAAAAATCGACTACCTTACTTTTTCGGGGCTTCCGCATGGTTCGGGAGTAGAAATGTTCGATGCACATTCGCTTTTGGATGCCGCAAAAAAAACTGATTCCCCGTATGACCATGAGCATGCAGGGCCTGCGCTTTACAATCATGGAGAAAGATACAACTCGGTTTTCATGCCTGCTCCGGAAAAATACCGCTTCCCTGATCTCCGCACTACGGTTGACACATACCCGGATTATATACGCGCGCAAAAAATAGCCGGTTTCCTTTTCGAAAAAGGATTCGAGCCTCCGTTCTCATACGACGGCATATTGAGCGCATTTGAAAAAACTGCAATAAAAAATCCGGTGATCCTTATTCCGAGCGTGGAAAAGGGGCATGGAACCGGACACCTGCACCGCTGCCTTGACCTTGCGCTTGAAAACGGATGGGACGTATACATACCGGAAAACGCAACTCTTGAGCAATGTGGTGCGCTCGTTGAAAAAGCTTTCGGACATGGGCTGAAGGAATATCAGGTAGTAAAAAGCCTTGACTGGATCGAGCTTTACAGCCTTGCCGTGCTTGATTCATTCTGTACTCCTGAAAACCTCATAAAAAAGATTTCTCAGAAATGCACGGTCTGTGCGCTTGACGAAGGCTCCCAGAAAACCGAGTGCATTGAATATCTCCTTGACATAATTCCTTCTGCAGGGATAGAGCGCAGGGCAAATCTTTCTGAACCTGCATTCATACCGCTTCCGAAAAAACGCAAGGCAGAATCTTCCGTCGAAGCAAAAATACATGCGGCCATAGTCGTATTGGGCGGCGAAGATCCGGGGTCCCTTTCCGTTCCTGCTGCAAAGGCCATAGCAATGAATTCCGTTTATGTGACGGTCGTGGCTTCAAGCGAAAAGTCGGTGCCAGAAATGGAAACTTTTTTTGATGACGATGTAAGGCAGTACATAAAAGTGGTTCCGCCGGTTGAAAACCTTAAGGAAAAGCTTTCGGACTATGACCTTGTTGTGACTCACTACGGGTTCACTGCTTTTGAGGCTTCTGCTGCCGGTTGTGCGGTAATCCTTTTGGGAACGACCGTCCTGCACGAAAAACTTTCTGAAAAATATGGTTTCGTATGCATCAGCCCGGAAAACATAAACGCCGGTGTTTTCAAGGAAAAAATGGATGATCCTCCGTCACTGCACAGGAATTTCGAGAACAGCACGGGAAAATCACTTGGTGAATATATCGCTCTTCTTTCAAGGGGACTTCCGCTTTCTTGTCCGGTCTGCCGCTCAGGTCATGATTCTTCATCTCCTCTTGTCGCGCGTATTCCGGAAAGAACGTTCAGGCGGTGCAAAAAATGCGGCATGCTCTATCAGTCATGGACGGTTCAGTCAGTTCAGACAGAATACAACCGCGGATATTTTTATGAGGATTATGAAAAGCAGTACGGAAAGACCTATGAAGATGATTTTTATTCGATAAAATCCCAGGGAGTCAGGAGAATCGGCAATATAGAAAGGGTTTTCCACTCCGGCCGCCATGCATCGACTGGTTCAGTGCTTGACATAGGATGTGCGCTCGGGCCGTTCCTTGATGCTGCGGGGGATGCCGGATGGCAGGTCTATGGAACCGACATTTCCCGTGATGCCGTGGAGTATGTAAGGACTAATCTCAAATATCCGGCTGTGTGCGCTTCTTTCCCGGATTCTGACATTGCAGCTGAATTCGGCGTTGAATCTTTCGATGCCGTTACGATGTGGTATGTCATAGAGCATTTCCAGGATTTGGATTCCGTATTGAAGGCCGTGTCGAAGCTCGTCAAAAAAGGCGGCGTATTTGCATTCAGCACTCCGTCTGCATCGGGCGTGAGCGGAAGATATTCGACCCAGTCGTTTTTCGAGCAGAGTCCTTCCGACCACTACAGCCTCTGGGAACCGAAACGTGCGGCTTCTATATTGAAAAAATACGGATTCAAGGTGTGCAGGATCGTCCCGACCGGAATACACCCCGAAAGATTTCCGTCCGCAAAAAAACACGGGTGGAAACGCGGTGATTTCCAGTTCAAGGTATTGGAAAAAATGAGCCTTGCAAGAAAACTTGGTGATACGTTCGAATGCTATTGCAGGAAGGTGCGCTGATGGAAGATAAATATGTCATGATCCTTGGAGCCGGTCTTATGCAGAGGCCTGCAATGGAAGCCGCCAAGGAACTCGGTTACAGGACTCTCGTGGTGGATGCGAATCCCGGTGCAGCGTGCGTTTCCTATGCCGACAGGTTTGAGCCTGTTGACCTCAAGGACAAGGAAGGAATAGCGTCCCTTGCAAAATCGATGGGAAAATCCCTTTGCGGAATCTTTACCGCCGGAACTGATTTTTCCGCATCCGTTTCTTATGCCGCAGAAAAATGCTCGCTTGTGTCGCATTCGTATAAGGCGGCATGCAATGCAAGCAACAAGATATTGATGAGGGAATGCTTTGAAAAATCCGGGGTTCCTTCACCGTCGTTCTCCAAAATCCACAGAAGCCAGATTGCGTCCGTGCTTGACCCTAAAATACTTTCTTCAATGGAATTCCCGAAGGTCGTAAAACCCTCCGACAACATGGGTGCTCGCGGATGCCGTCTTGTGCGCAGAAAAGAAGAATTCCTTTTTGCCGTTGAGGATGCCGTGAGAAATTCAAGGACAGGAACCGCAATCCTTGAAGATTACATGGAAGGCCCCGAATATTCGATTGATGCCGTAGTCTATGACGGAACGGTCACC
>JAFPKH010000371.1:0-7841 GCA_017424825.1 Treponema sp.
CGAACGCAATGATCTGCTATGAACAGGCTCTTTCTTACAACAAGTCCCAGAAAGGAACAGCCGACAAGCTCAAGGAAGCTAACTACGTAATCGGTGACTCGCTCCTTACGGCATATGAAGAAGGATTTACGGACGACGTAAAGAACCTTAAGACGGCTCTCGAATGCTTCAAGGATGCAAAGGATTTCAAGGACGCATCTGAAAAGGCAGCGAAGACCCAGTCACTCATAGACGACGCAAAATAAAACGGCTCCAAAACACGGTCTGATTTATTCCAGCCGCATAAGGAACCGGATCAAGGGAGCCAATGAAATTTATTTTTCAGAGGCTCCCTTATTTTTTTCGGCATCGCCCACATATTTTCCGAGCTGGACGTTTGCAAGACCGACCTTTTGTATTACGCAGGGACCGGCAACGCATCCGCCTTCACAGCTCATGACCTCAACCATGTTCCCTGTCTTTTCATCCGGCTTTATTCTGCCTGCATTTAAGTCGCCGTAATAGCGGAGCTTTTTCATTCCTTCCTTGTCAAGCCCGTTTATCACGTCAAGCTTCAGTATGGAAGGATCTTCAAGCCTCACCTTCACGGCCTCCGCTACGCCGCCTGTCCTTGCAAAATTACGTGCGCTTGGACTTGGGACGTTTTCCTTTGCAACAGCTTCCAGTTTGGTAGGATCGATTTTCTTTGCCTCAAAGAAAGCGGCAAGCTCCTCCGCAGTAATCACATAATCAACAAGCTCATCGTCAAATCCTTCGCGTCTTTTTGCAAGGCATGGTCCCACGAAAACGGTCACGCATTCCGGGTCATCTTTTTTTGCGATTTCAGCGGCATAATGCATGGGGCTTCTTGTTTCAGAAACGCACGGATCAAGGTCAGGGACATGTATATGGACTGCACGCACATAGGCAGAGCAGCATGACGTGGTCATAAGCTTGTCACCCCTTTTCATACGGGCGGCAAATTCAGCGGCTTCCTTTTCCGCACAGATATCGGCACCTGAAGCGACCTCATAAATCCGGGTGAATCCGAGAAGCTCAAAACCTTTTTCAAGCTGGCCTGCACTTGCCTTGAACTGGGATGCAATTGCAGGAGCATACATAACGCTGACCTTATGTCCCTGCATTATATGCTTGATCACGTCGACAAGCTGGCTTTTGTCCATCATGGCCCCGAAAGGACACTCGGTCATGCATTTTCCGCAGTAGATGCATTTGTGGAAATCTATCACTTCATGTCCGTCCTCGCCTTTTGAAATGGCACCTACAGGACAAGCGGCCTCACATGGAACCGTAATCTTTATGATTGCATGGTAAGGGCAGTTCTGTTCGCAGAGTCCGCAGTGAATGCATTTTTCCGCATCGATATGGGCGTGATGAACTATATGTATCGCCTTTTTAGGGCAGTTCACCATGCATGGACGGGCAAAGCATCCCTGGCATGCGTTCGTGACCATGAAATTCTGCTTTACGCATCCGTTGCAGGCTTCATGAAGCACGGTGATCATCGGCCAAGTGGGTTCCTTTCTTTCCAATGCTTCCCTTGCATAATCGTCAAGGTCATTGTAATCGTTGTAGTTTTCCACGGAGATTCCCATGCGTGCAAGAATCCTCATGCGGAGAAGCTCCCTGTCATGATAGATGCAGCACCCGATCGGATGGCTTCCCTCAGGCCTCATCTCTATTGGTATTTTATTTATTTTTCTTGAATCAAGCTCATCATCAAGCTGAAGCTTCGCTATGCGGACAAGAAGTTCGCGCTTTACGTTGGTTGCATTGTTGTTGATATTCATGCATATATTATAGAACAAAACGCAGGCATTGTCGATTGGCAGGAAAATCAAGGCAGAAAATCCATCATGCGGCGGCTCAAAAACTTTTATTTGACATTGACGGAAGATGTAATAGAATATAAAAAAGCATCTCGAAATTGCATTGTCCAGCGCTTCCGTAAAAAAAGTAGGTGATAACATGGAAAAGTATGAATATGATGAAAAAGAGCTTTCCATACTAGAGGGAATGGAAATTCCCTTCGCCGTATATCAGTTCGTCGACAACCGCGTGGTTACCCTTGCACTCTCGAAAGGATACATGGAGCTTTTCGACCTCCACGGACATGAAGAAACCTACAGGCTGATGGATGAGGACATGTACCGTGACTGCCACCCGGATGACGTTGCGGAGCTGGAAGATGCCGCCATTGATTTTGCGGTCAAGGACAAGCCTTACAACGTAATCTACCGCTCGAAGATAAAGGGCAGATACGTGATGATCCATGCAAGGGGATACCATTTCTACAAGGACGGAAAAAGGCTTGCGCTGATTTCATACACGGATGAAGGCGAATACCACGAAACTGAAGATGAGAATCACAGCATTTTTTCAAGCGTGTTCACGAACATCTTCAAGGCAAAGGACGATGAAAAAATCATAAAATACGATTACCTTACGGCTCTTCCGACAATCTCGCACTTTTTCTATATAACCGACACGAGCCATTTCCAAAAAATAGTGGAACGGAACGAAACCCCGGTAATGCTCTTTTTCGACCTGAACGGAATGAAACGCTTCAACGCCAAATACGGATTCGAGGAAGGCGACAAGCTCATAATAGCATTCGCAAGGCTTCTGGCCGCAACTTTTTCGAACGACAGCTGCTGCAGGTTCGGGATGGACAGGTTCTGTGCGTTCACGAGCGACAAAAATCTTGAGGAAAGGCTGTGGAAATTTTTCGGGGAATGCGAACAGCTGAACGGAGGAAAAACTCTCCCGGTGAGCGTGGGAATCTATTCTAGGGAAATCGGAATGTGCGGAGCGAGCACCGCATGCGACAGGGCAAAGATGGCATGCGACTTCAGCAAGGAATACTATCTTTCGCATTTCACTTATTTTGATTCTTCAATGCTTGAAAAAGCGGAAAAAAAGCAGTATGTAATAGAAAACATAGACAAGGCCATAAACGAAGGATGGATAAAAGTCTATTACCAGCCCATAGTGCGCACGGCAAACGGAAGGGTCTGCGATGAAGAAGCCCTTGCAAGATGGATAGATCCGGAAAAAGGCTTCATGAGCCCGGCAGATTTTATCCCTGCGCTTGAAGATTCAAAACTAATCCACAAGCTCGACCTGTTCGTGACGGAAGAAATCTTCAGGAAGATGAGGAATCAGGCCGATGCGGGACTTCCCATAGTACCGGTTTCAGTGAACCTTTCCCGTGCAGATTTCGAATCGTGCGACATAGTTGAAGAAATCAGCTCGCGCGTCAAAAAAGCAGGTGTGCCGCCTGAAAACCTCACCATAGAGATAACCGAAAGCATAATCGGAAAAGACTACGACTACATGAAAAAGCAGATAAAGCGTTTCCAGTCGCTAGGGTTCAAGGTCTGGATGGATGACTTCGGATCAGGCTACTCATCGCTCGACGTGCTGCACGACCTTCAGTTCGACCTTATAAAATTCGACATGAAATTCATGAGGCAGTTCCATGACAACGAAAAGACCAAGGTGCTGCTTTCCGCACTCATGAGAATGGCGATGAACCTGGGCATAGACACGATATGCGAAGGCGTGGAAACTGAAAGCCAGGTTGAATTCCTCAAGGAAATCGGATGCACGAAGCTCCAGGGATTCTACTACACCGCCCCGATCCCCATGGAAAAAATACTTGAACGCTACAAAACCGGAAAGCAGATAGGCTTTGAAAACCCGGCGGAATCCGAATACTACACTTCAATCGGAAAAATCAACCTATACGATCTTTCGGCGGTGACCAACAACGACGATGAAGTGATCAGCAACGCATTCAACACGCTTCCGATGGTCATATTCGAATGCAACGACGACGGACTGAGGATAGTGAGGGGAAACAAATCATACAAGGAATTCATAAAAAAATATTTCCTTTCGCTTGTGGATACAGATACAATCGAATTCGACAAGCTGATTGAAAACAAGGGAGAGCTTTTCCGCAGCGCGATCAAAAAATGCAGGGAATCAGATTCACCCGCCATACTTCACGAAAAACTGATCGACGGAACGAAGATGCATGTTTACATAAGGAAAATAGCCACAAACCCTATTTCGTCCGTAACCGCAATAGTCGCCGTGATTCTGGGCGTAAGCGAAATATAGGTAGATCCGTATTTTTTTTCAGGTACATGTTTTTTAACTTCACAAAACCTTTAAAAAGGTTTATATTTATAAGGATTATTCCGGGCTTTTACGCAGCCCCATATTATATAGGAGATTTTCAATGGCAAACAAAATTACAATTATCGGAGCCGGTCAGGTTGGTTCAACGGTCGCTTATGCCATCACATTGAAGCAGCTTGCTTCTGAAATCGTCATGATTGACATAGCAAAAGAAAAGGCGATGGGAGAAGCAATGGACATCCGCCAGGGAACGCCTTTCGTAGGCCCTGTTTCAATCCGCGACGGCGACTATGAGGATGCAAAGGATTCTGATATTGTTATTTTCACATCAGGCGTAGGCAGAAAACCGGGACAGTCACGTCTTGATTTGACGCAGACGAACGTTGACATCACAAAATCCGTAATTCCTCTGATTACCAAGGTAGCTCCGAACGCACTGTATGTGATTGTTGCCAATCCAGTCGATATCCTCACATACCAGTTCGTGAAGACATCAGGAATTCCTGAGAACCACATCTTCGGTACAGGAACAATGCTCGACACCGCAAGATTCCGCGCACGCATCGCAGAGACATACAAGGTCGGCGCAACTAACGTACACGGCTATGTTTTCGGAGAACACGGAGATTCATCTTTCGTTCCTTGGTCACTGGCAAACATCGGTTCAATTTCCGTCGACAATTTTGCAAAATCTTTCACAGGCGGAAAGCTTCCTGATTTCGACAAGAACGACGTTGAGGATTACATCAGAAAATCAGGCGGAATCATCATCAACGCAAAGAAATTCACAAACTACGGAATCGGAGTCACCACGGCAAATCTGGTCGAAGCCCTGAACTATGACACTGATTCAGTGCTCACCATCACTTCAATGATGAAGGGCGAATACGGAATCAGCGACGTATGTCTTTCAATCCCGACCATCATCGGATGCAAGGGAATCAAGGGACATGTCGCAGCACCGCTTCCTGAAGATGAAATCGAAAAGCTCCGCCACAGTGCAGAATGCCTCAAAGACGTAATCAAGCAGATTCAGTTCTAGAACAACCAAACTGACGGGCCTGTCAAAATCCGTCATTTAAATTCAAGCGGTCATTAAGGCAGGCTCGATGACCGTACCGGACGAAAACTATGGAATATAAGATTGAACATGACTCGATGGGCGAAGTAAAGGTTCCTGCAGACAAATACTGGGGAGCACAGACAGAACGCAGCCACGAGAATTTTGAAATCGGCGTTGGAATAGAAACGATGCCGCGCGAAATAACAAAAGCTTTCGGCTACCTCAAAAAGGCAGCTGCAATGGCAAACAACGCATTGAAGCCGGAGAAGATGACCGATGAAAAGCTCAAGGCCATCTCACAGGCTTGCGAAGAAGTGATTTCCGGCTCTTTGAACGACCACTTCCCTCTCGTAGTATGGCAGACAGGTTCCGGCACCCAGAGCAACATGAACGCAAACGAAGTCATCGCAAACCGCGCGAACGAAATAGCAGGAAAAAAGCTCTGCCACCCGAACGATGACATCAACATGAGCCAGTCATCGAACGACACTTTCCCGACCGCGCTTCACATTTCAGCCGTATGCGTGATAGAAGACAAGCTCCTTCCGGCAATCGACACATTGGTTTCTACGTTCAAGCGCCTTGAAAAAGAAAACGAAGGAATCGTAAAATCCGGACGCACACACCTTCAGGATGCGGTTCCGATCAGCTTCGACCAGGAAATATCAGGCTGGAGGACTTCTTTGGAACGTGACCGCGAGATGCTCGTATCATCACTCCCGTACCTCAAGCAGCTTGCGCTCGGAGGAACAGCGGTAGGAACAGGATTGAACGCACCGAAGGGATTCGATTCAAAGGTCGCCGAATGCGTTTCTAAGCTTACCGGAAAAGATTTCATCACCGCTCCGAACAAATTCCATGCACTCACATCAAAGGACGAGCTTGTGTTTGCTCACGGGGCAATCAAGGCACTTGCAGCAGACATGATGAAGATTGCAAATGACGTGCGCTGGCTTGCATCAGGTCCACGCGACGGTCTTGGTGAAATCCACATTCCTGAAAACGAGCCCGGTTCATCAATCATGCCGGGAAAGGTGAACCCGACCCAGTGCGAAGCCGTGACCATGGTTGCGGTCCAGGTAATGGGAAACGATGCGGCAATCGGTTTTGCAGCCTCACAGGGCAACTTCGAGCTGAACGTATTCATGCCGGTAATAGCATACAACTTCATCCAGAGCGCACGCCTTCTTGCAGAATCAATCCTTTCATTCAACAAGAACTGCGCCGTGGGAATTACCGCAAACAAAGAAAAGATGCACCACAACCTTTACAATTCACTGATGCTCGTAACAGCGCTCAACCCGTACATCGGATATGAGAATGCGGCAAAAACGGCACACAAGGCTTTCGACGAAAACATTTCCCTGAAAGATGCATGCGTAGGACTCGGCTTCCTCACCGCAGAAAAATTCGACGAAGTCTTTAAACCAGAAAGCATGGCTTACCCACAAGGTAAATAAACCGCCAGTTTTTGTGAATACAAAAACTGGATAGCAGCTGCAAAGCTGCGTCCATATCCACAGGGTAAATAAACTGCCAGTTTTTGTGAATACAAAAACTGGATAGCAGCTGCAAAGCTGCGTCCATACCCACAGGGTAAATAAACCGCCAGTTTTTGTGAATACAAAAACTGGATAGCAGCTGCAAAGCTGCGTCCATATCCACAGGGAAAATAAGCAGGATTTTTTTCTGATGCACAAGGCACCAAGGATGCAGGATGACGGAATGTTGTCCTGCATTTTTTTTGCAAGGCTGTGCCCGGACATATTTCCATCCGCGGCCATTTTAAATCTTCACAAAATCACTAAAAAGGTTTATACTAGTACGATAATTAGGGAAATATTCGGCTGTTTATTTTCCACTTTCAACGTTGTATACATATTTTAAGGGAGCAAGTATGACATATTCTTATTTTCCTGGCTGTACGCTTAAAAACAAGGCGCTTGACCTTGACGTTTATGCGAGACAGTCTTCGGAAGCATTAGGATTCACACTTGAAGAGCTTCCTGAATGGCAGTGCTGCGGCGGAGAATATCCCATGGCAAAAGACGAGATCGCATCAAAGCTCTCTTCTGTCAGGGCTCTTGCCAACGCACGTGATTCAGGAAAGGATTTGGTTACCCTCTGTTCCGCATGCTACAATGTTCTTAAACAGGTGAACAATGATGTGGCGACAGATGAGTTCGTAGCTTTCAAGGTGAATAATTACCTCAAGCAGGATGGAATTGAGTATCATGGAGAAACGAAGGTCCTCCACTATCTTGAAATCCTGCGTGATGTCGTAGGTTGGGATAACGTAAAGAAGGCCGTCAAAAAGCCTTTCACCGGTAAAAAAATCGGTGCCTATTACGGATGCCTTCTTCTTCGTCCGGGAAAAGTCCTTCAGCTGGACGATCCTGAGAACCCGCAGATTCTTGAAGATTTCATCAAGGCCATAGGCGGAACTCCTGTCATTTACGGACAGAGAAACGAGTGCTGCGGTGCCTACACGATGTTCGAAGATGAATCAATTCCTCAGAACAGATCGAAGAAAATCCTTTCTAATGCACAGGATATGGGAGCAGACTTCCTTGTTACGTCATGCCCTCAAGCTGAGCGAGGAGAACATCGGCAAGATTTACCAGACGCA
>JAFPKH010000372.1:0-3094 GCA_017424825.1 Treponema sp.
ATGAATCAGAAAATTTCCATGGCAAACTTTCGAGCGGCGGGACTATTCCGACATGTTTCCATGCCGATAATTAGGGAACCGCCGATTAATACAGGAAGCATTAATCAGCGGTTCTCAGCAATTTCTCGTAATTCTTTATACTGTAAGGAATTACTGCAAAATTGCGGGTGTTATTGTTAACAATGAATATCCGACTAAAAACAAGATGTTGTCATGAAAAGAAAGCTCAAGACATTTATCGCCGGCATCTTATTTTTTATGCTGATTGCCCCTCTCTTCGGAGAGACCAAGATTTCCTCTGAAAGACAGCAGTTCATCGATTATGCACTAACCTTGCAGGGAACCCGGTACGTCTGGGGAGGAAAAAGCCCCGCAACAGGATTGGACTGCAGCGGTTTCGTAGAATATGCAGCCCAAAAATCGGTGAAAAAAAGCGTAACGGGCACGGCTGCCATGATGTACAAAAATCTGGAGCACATCACTCCGGACGAAAGGGAACCCGGCGACCTGATTTTCTTTGCAGTCCAAAGCAACGGAAAATACAACGTAACCCATGTCGGAATCTATCTGGGAATGTATCACGGAAAAGGCAGGCTTGACGGAGAGAGAATCTTCGTACATGCGGCGAGCGACGGAAAATACACGGGCGTAACCGTAAATTCAATCAACGACAACTACTGGAAAAAGCATTTCTACGGATATGCAAGGTTCCTTCCCCCGACACCACCTCAGGAATCAGTCAAGCAGGCAAAAAAACAGGCGGATAAGAAATCAGCGGAAAAGGTTGAAAATCAGGAATTAAAGCCATCCGAGCAGATACCCGAAACACAGGATTCACCTGCTACGACTCCGGCTGAAAACGTACCGACTCCGGCATCTCTGTCACCGAAAGATTTTACGGACGAAAGTGCATCCGGAAAAAAGGACGAAAATTTCGGTAACGAAACGCAGTCCTAGGTTGTTCCACCAGTATGAAGCACAACGGAAAATACATTTACGCACTAATATATTTAGTAGCCCTTTTGGGATTGGCAAGCTGTTCAAGCAAGGTCAACCTTACTGCACGCACTGATGGCGGCACGGACGTAGAATTCAACACGAGTTTCGGAAAAGTCCTGGCCGACACCATCAAGTCGATTTCCTCAACCATGGGAAATTCAAAGTCAGCGGAATTCTTTTCTGCACCAGCAATGCAAAAGGCTCTCAAGGATTCCGATTTCACGAACGTAAAGGTCTCCACGCCAAACGAGACGAGCATGAACATGAGCGGTTCTCTTCCGACTGCGGACAAACAGACTCACGCAACAGGAACGCTTAGGGCTGCCGATTTCGTTTCATGCACTTCAAACTCGATGGTACTTAAGCTCTCACCTAAAAACCTCAAGGCTTTTGCAGGCGGACTTCCACAGTCAACCAAGAATTATCTGGACCTGTTCATGGCACCTGTATTCACGGGCGAAAGCATGTCCAGGGAAGATTACAAAATGCTGATTGCATCAATCTACGGTGAAAACATCGCAAATGAATTGGACAAATCGTCGATAAGCATAAACATGGCACCGCCAAAAGGCAAAACCATAAAAACCGCATCGATACCGAAAAACGGTTCAAAATCAGCAGACAAGGCGACATTCAGCATACCGCTTTTGGACTTCCTGACGCTTAATTCAGAGCAGAACTACAATATAAAGTGGTGATTTCCGGATTTTCCCCAAATCACGAACGCCAGCCAACTTTCCTCCTGTCCCCGGAATCTATCGTCAAGGCAGATTTCGGGGTCTTTTTTTGAAGCTTTTCCATAATCACCCCGTCCGAACTAAATAGAAGAATTAAATTTTGTGGAATTTTTTAAGAAACGGGAGTATTCTATAGTTATAAAGGGATTTTTGTTTTCCCTTAAAAAAGTAATATCAGGAGCTGAAAAAATGAAAAGAGCATCAGCGTTTGCCGGACTTGTTGCCGGAATTCTGGCATTGTTCGCAGTATCTTGCGAATCATTGGATGGCTTGGTACAGAACCCAAGTGCTGAAATCAAATCAGTAACGATATCAGGTCTGGACTTGGAAGGCATTTCATTCAACTGCAATTATGCCGTGAAAAATCCTTATGCGGTGGACCTCTCGCTTGCAGGCATAACGATGAATGTCGATTGCAAAAACTCAAAGGTCACGTCCATGAGTTCTAGCGGCGGAGTCAAAATCAATGCGAGCTCAACAACGACCAACTCAATGAGCTTCAAGGTCCCCTACACTTCGATAATCGAACTTGCACAGAATTACGTTTCATCAAAAACGCTTCCATTCAAGATTGACGGAACGATTTCAATCGACACGAGCAAGGTTCCGCTACTTTCCGACATCGGAACAAAATCATTGGACATTCCAGTTTCGACAGATTTTGAAGTGCCGGTTTTCAAGCCTGTGCTTTCAGTTGAAAATTTCAAGGTCAAAATGCCGACATTCAACGAACTCAAGGATCAGCTTACAAAAGGCGGACTCGGAATCACAAAGGCAATCACGATTGCAACAAAGCTGATTTCCGGCGAAAAACTGACGGCTGACATTCTTGACGGAATTTCAATGAACATAGATTTCACATTCGACATGAAGGTTGAAAACGAAGGAAGCGCAGACTGGACATTCGACATCAACGACTGTGCAATCAACTCAAGCAACGGAAAAATTGCAAAGGTCGGTCCGGCATCAAGCAAGTCAACAATTTCATCAAAAAAGGCAAGCATACCGATGAAGGCGACACTCAACACAATCGAAGCAGGTACATTGATAATACAGATGCTGAACAAGAGCGGAACAAATCCGACGTTCACGCTTAACTCAGGACTTTCATTCCCGGGAACAAGCTACGCAAAGAACATACCGCTCAACTATTCAACGGAAATCCCGCTTTCGAACATCAAGAAATAATTGATTTTGAAACCGTAACAGAAACCGCTCATTGATCGCAGTCAAAATGTGGTCATTGAGCGTAGCCGAAATGCGGTCATTGAGCGTAGCCGAAATGCGGTCATTGAGCGTAGCCGAAATGCGGTCATTGAGCGTAGCCGAAATGCGGTCATTGAGCGTAGCCGAAATGC
>JAFPKH010000373.1:0-3500 GCA_017424825.1 Treponema sp.
AATCTGTGAGGCAATGAACCTTACGCTGAACGATCTTCTGTCACAGCCTAAACCTGAAGCTGATGCAAAAGTCGTAAGAAAAGATGACAGGCAGAAGCTTTTTGAACAGGATGACGGCGCTCTTGTTTATGAAAGCATCACCCAGGGCGACACAAAAATCAAAGGCTCGTGCATGACAATTTCGTCTGATCAGCTTTATCCTTTTGTTCCGCATGAACATGATGAGCTTGGCATAATCGTCAGCGGTTCCATGGAAATGAAGATGGACAACAAATCATTTTTTCTGTATCCCGGCGACACGATTTACATTCCCTGCGGAACAATGCATTCTGCAAAAAAAACAAGCAAAGAACCGTGTGTAAGCTACTGGCTGAAAAAATCCGAATAAAAAGATTTCGCAACACATGTAACTATCAACTCTTAATTATCAATTGTCCATTTTCTCCGCCGGACATTGATGAGCCGTTCTTTAGCATGGCGCACAAAAACTCAATACCCCGCAACTTCAAGTTCAACGGTTTTTGCATCTTCATCCACATGTAGAATCCCATACTTGTATTTTGCAAGGAAGCCGGGAATGTTGCGTTCCGTGAATTTTCCGAAATCACTCGTGCGGTCTTTATGCGTGTGTCCGTCAATGAAAAGCCGCGTTCCAGTTTTTGCGCAGAGTGAAATCAGCAGGTTGCGTTCTTTCGTGTTTTGCATTGTGAAATAAAGATTGTCTTCGGCATAAATCGGGACGTGGCTGAACACAAGTTTGTCTTTTGTGTCTGCGGACATAGCTGCGCTCAAAGTGTCGTATTGGTATCCGCCGAGAGTTCCGCTTGCAGAGTCGATGAAGTACCAGCTGAATGACGGTGTTTCGAATTTATAGAATGATGTTCCGGGGAAGCAGTATCTTGACCATGCATTCCATCCGCTGTTGTAAAGGTCATGGTTTCCGACGACGTTGTATGTTTTGATTCCGTCCGGTGCCATGCTTGTGGTTATGCTCATCAGGCGGTCTTCTATTGATTCCTTGAATCTTTTGAATTCTTCTTCACGTCCGTGGTCTGCAACGTCACCAAGGCATATTGCGAATTTCACTTTGTCGATTATTCGTGAACCGACTGCACCTTTCTGGAGCTTTTCAAACCATTCGTCTTCACGCCGCGGTCCGTTTTTTCCTTTGTTTTCGTTTCCGAAATGAACGTCGGTAATGATAAGCACATCATATCTTGGATCAATGCGGGTTCCCGTCAAATCTGTATTTTCTTTCGGAAGCGTGGTCAGGGAGTTGGCACGGGTTTCAACGCTCATGATGCGGTAGAATGCCTGTTCAAGTCCGTATTCTTCAAGACTGCATCCATGCGTCATAAATAGAAGCGGAATCAGCATGCATAAAATAAATCCGGCAGGAAATCTTTTTTCTTTCATTTCAGAACCTCCATTTTGCGCTTATGTTGCCGCCAAGATTGTTGAAGTTTGCGCTGAGCGTAAAAAAGTCAACGAACTGCGCTCTTCCTGAGATTGATAAAAAAAGATGTTCGTTGCATTTGAAATCGAATGATGCGCGGACAATGGGCGAAAAAAACAAAAAGTATTTGTAGATGTCATAAGATGAAAGCGAAACTGATATGCCGAGCCAGTCCAGCGGATAGAAATTTGTTTCCAGACTGAATGCAGGACAATGGCTGTCAAACCATGGGCATGACGTTCCGGTCAATTCATAGACATGGGTTGTCTTCAATTGATATAGTCCCGAGAATTTCAGGTTGAACCATTTTACCGGAGAATAGGAGATGTAAAGTCCTGGTAGAAAATCATATTCATAATAGGAATTGAAATACCAGTTGAAGTGGTTTATAAGAATCAGGCCGGCATTCAGTTTGCCCCACAATGTCGGTGCGTAGACGGTTTCGATCGTGCAGTTGATTTCCTGCGGTGAAAAATCAAATCCTGTCCTTCCCAAAATCTCGTTCATGTCCATCTGGATTGTTGCTCCGCCGGAGATTGTATATATAGAAAAGTTTTTGTAGTTGCTTGCGTTTGCCGTCAATATGAGCGACCATTCCGGTGTATCGCTTATCCAGTTGACCACAGGTGCTTTTTCATCTTTTGCATCCGGTAAATCTTCGTTCACAAAATCAGCGGACGTAGATTCAGGCTGATTGAAATCCGTTCCTTCTGCGCATGCGGCTCCACAAAAAAATAAAATCAGCAGAAATTGGAATATTTTTTTTATTGATGTGATCCGTTTTTTATTTTTCCGTTCCATGTGTAGATTATCCCCTTCATACTATGTGTTTGTCAAGCATTGGAAAAGCATGCTTAATCAGAGGATTCATATTTTGCAGCCCCACTTGAAAAAATCATAACAAAAAATTAAAATGAATGCATGAGCGATGATTTAATAAGTGAATTCGTAGACAAGACGGCAATGGATGCCCTGGCAAATTTGATTGAGACCAAGAATATAGAAGAGGTTTCAAAATCCGGGGCGGTCCTGGCATCTGCATTCAGCGGCTCCGACTCGGAATTCAAGCAAATCGCCGATACAACGAAGGACGCGGAAAAAAAGCTGATTTCAAGTTTCAGCAACAATCTTGTTCTCCTGATTCAGAAGACTTGGGTTGAAAAATCGGATGAAGATTTGAAGGCACGTGTTCTTTACAATCTACAGGAATTTACGAATCTTCTTAATAAAAAATCCTACACTGAAGCATATCCTCTTTTCCTTGAAACCGTGGACAACGTGGTTTACCTGATGTTCGGAGTGCAGACAAAATCAAAGGATTTTGAAAACTACGCTCTCAGGATTGACCCGGAGTTCGGAATCTTCTGGTGGTACATAAAATCTTTGCCTCAGAGCCAGACTTGGACAAAAGGAAAAACAAGGGTCGCCCTTCTTTTGGGAATGTACTTTCTTGCGAACTACTGATTAATAAAATCAAATCCGCCGGGGTGTTTTATGGATATTGATTCAATCTGCACAAAACTTAGGCATGGTGCACAGACTCTTGCGCTCCATAATGCAACGAAAAAAAATCATGCGTTGAGATCGGTCATTCAGTCAATCAGCGAAAACAAGCAGAAAATCCTTGATGCAAATGCAGCTGATGTTGATGCGGCAAGAAAAAACGGGATGACCGAAGCTCTTGTTGAACGCCTTGCGCTGGATGAAAAAAAATTCAAATCAATTTTGGACAGCATGGAAATCATAATCTCCCAGACTGACCCGATCGGCGAGGAGATTGCGGGATGGAACGCTCCGAATGGAATGACTATCCGCCAGACAAGGGTTCCGCTCGGTGTTGTCGCGATAATTTATGAAAGCCGTCCGAACGTTACAGTCGATGCTTTTTCACTTGCATACAAAAGCGGAAACGCAATACTTCTGCGCGGCTCTTCATCGGCACTGAAATCAAACACAGCAATAACCGATGCGATTGTCGAAGGTCTTAAAAATGCCGGCGAGGATGGTGTCCCGGATGCAATCCATCTTTGTGAAAGTACCGACC
>JAFPKH010000374.1:0-5437 GCA_017424825.1 Treponema sp.
AAAGATAAGGATGGCAAATACGTTTCGACGAATGCTGATGTCTTCCCTGGTTCAAAAAATGTACGTTCCTTGGACGTTTTCACCTCGCCGGCCCATCTGAAAAGCTGGAGTGGCGAACTTGAAGATTTGAAAGAGCCGATTGATGAGCTGAAGGAAAATATCATGGACGTATGGGGGCGTCTTTGACCCGGACGAGATCCGCAAAAAGATAGCCGAAAAAGAAGCTCTTACCACTGCAGAAGGATTCTGGGACGACAACGACAAGGCCACCAAGGTCATGAACGACATAAAGCTTTTGAAAGGCCGCGTTGAGCCATGGGAACAGCTGATCAAGGATGCCAACGACATGGAGGATCTTTATCAGCTCGGAATAGAGGAAAACGACCAGAGCGTCGAAAAGGAACTCCGCGAGCTTTATGAAAAGACCAATGCAGAATACCAGCACCAGAGCATACTGAACCTTCTTTCCGATGAAGTCGATAAAAACGACTGCTTCCTTTCCGTTCATGCAGGAGCCGGCGGAACAGAGGCATGTGACTGGACTTTCATGTTGAGCCGCATGTACCAGAGATGGGCCGAACGCCATGGATACAAGATGGAAGTTCTTTCCCAGGAAGAAGTTGAGGGCGGCCTTAAATCAATAAACATGAGGATATCCGGCGATTATGTCTACGGATACACCAAGGGCGAGGCTGGGGTTCACCGTCTTGTAAGGATCAGTCCGTTCGATGCAAACGCACGCAGGCACACGTCTTTTGCTTCCGTATATGTTTTCCCGGTTCTTGACGACAGCATTGAAGTCAACATAGACCCTAAGGATCTCCGCGTAGATACATACCGTTCCGGTGGAAAAGGCGGCCAGCACGTCAACAAGACTGAATCGGCTGTACGCTTCACTCACATTCCTACGGGAATCGTCGTTGCATGTGACAGCGAAAGGTCCCAGCTCATGAACCGCGCGACAGCAATGAGCATCCTCCGTTCAAGGTTGTATGAGTATTACAAGGAGCAGAAGGAAAAGGAAAACTCCAAATTCGCAGGCGAAAAAAAGGACATTTCTTTCGGAAGCCAGATAAGGAGCTATGTTTTCCAGCCTTACACTATGGTAAAGGATCACCGCACGAAATATTCGGTCGGAAACATCCAGGGTGTCATGGACGGCGACATTGACGGTTTCCTTGATTCATGGCTTTCCGTGAAGTGGAAGGGCGTTCCTGTCGATTCGGGTGATGATGACGACATTGACGAGTAAATCCTTACGTGCAGTTCCAAGATTTCTCATTGTCCTTTCCCTGCTTTTTTTGTGGGGAGGGGTCGTCTATGCTTCCGACTGGGTTCTTGCGGCGGCTCCGTTTTCGTTTCCACAGGCAGGACCCAAGGATTCGTATCAAAAACAGGCCGCTGAATTCCTTCCTAAGATGATTCTTGAGCAGATCGGTACTGATGACATGCGCCTACCTCCAAGAAGCGAGATGCTCGACAGAAAGCTTGATTCGCTCAGGACCGACCGCCAGTCACTTTTCCTACAGCTTTCGGCTGCGATAAAAACCAGGGACTCATTGTTCCTGCAGGAAAGCAACGAAAAAAAGCTCCAGAAGAAACTCAAGGATCAGGAAAAAAAAATAAAGGAAATTCAGGACAAGATAGACCGGAACCTTAAGGATGCAGAGCTTGCGGAGGCGCAGATTGAATCTGAGTCGGAAGCCAAGCCGCAGGAAAAAAGCAGTTTCTTACAGTCGTTCGCATCTCTTTTTGCACCCAAGGAAACAAAGCTTGTCCCGGATTCCGTGAACGAGCAGGTGAAGATCTACAACAACGATTCTTCGTCGCTTCTTTCTCCTGATGCTGAAATCTGGAAGACCGGCATGCAGAGCCGAGATTTCATAAGCTTTATGTCAAAGCAGAACGTGAACGGATATCTCACTGGATCCATTACGTTTTATGGAAACTATTTTTCAGCTACCGTAGAGCTTTGGATATATCCGGGAGGAAAACAGGCGGGTTCGGTAATAGAAGTGGGCAGCATCGACAATCTTGTGGGCGTTGCAAGAAACATAACCCAGTACCTCCGCACGGTGATTGTGAACAGCAGTCCTGTAAAGCTCTATTTTGACATAACGCCGGAAGATGCCGCAAAAAACGCAAGGATCATGGTTGACGGGCTTGTTCCTAATCTTTCGGGAAACACCCTTTCCGTTACCGCAGGTCTTCATACGATCAGCGTGGAAAGCAAGGGATACGAAACTCTTGTCACGACATATTCGTTCAAGAATTCACCGGATTTTTTCGTGCATATACCGATGTCTCCTGAAAGCAAGGGGCAGTTCAGCCTGTATCTTAAAAACCCGGCCGAAGGGGACATGTTTTCCTATGGCAAGAACGTCGGTGACGGAATACACGGTGCGTCCATAACGATAAACGGAACTCCGGTCGTAGGAATGATACAAAGGTCAGTGCCAGGGGTCGAAGGCGTGGATGAGGAAGGAAACATAATAACCGAACCGGGAAAACCTCTTGGTGCGTTCTATTATGTTCCGGTAAAGCTCCAGGAAGACGGTGCATCCCTTGTCGTGAACGCGGATCTTTTGGACACAGAAGCGCTTATAGATGCACGCCGCAAGTGGGCCTACCGTGGTTATACGGCGCTTGTCATAACCCTTCCGCTTACTTTTATTGCCGCCGGAAACTATAATACCGCAGTAAGCTCGTACAGGGCGGGCTATGTTGACAGGGCGACGGTCGAAGGATGGGGATACGCAAGGATTGGAACCATAGTGCTCACTTCTGCAGCCGCAGGATTTTTCATATATGAGCTTGTGCGCTACCTTCACGCTGCATCGTCCGTGCTTCCGAAAACAGCGGTCAAAGCAAGCGAAAAGGACATGGAGAAAATCCGCAGTGCGATAGAAACATATGACGCGCAGATTGAAGATAAAAAAACGTCCGAAGACAATTCGGATGAAAAAGATAATAAAATAGAAAAAACAGCCGGAAAGGAGGAATAGAATGTCGTTTGCAGACAAGCTCAAGGCGCTTTTTGGAAAGCACAAAACCCAGAATGAGGATTTTTATGATGATTTGGCCGATGTACTTATCGAAGGTGATCTCGGTGCCAAGGCTGCCGTCGAAATCGTTGACGAGCTTCAGAAAAAATGCAAGGAAGAGAAAATCTCCGAAACCGGCATGATAACGGATGTCCTTTCCGAAATGCTGCGTCCGTATGTGCGTGCGGTGGAGCTTCCTGTTGAAAGCGGCAAGGTCAATATATTCATGGTTCTCGGCGTGAACGGCGTGGGAAAAACAACATCCGTCGCAAAGATGGCAAAGCTTTATGCAGACAAAGGAATTCAGGTCATAATGTCGGCATCGGATACTTTCAGGGCTGCCGCAGTCGATCAGCTTTCAATGCACGGCGAACGGCTCGGAATCCGCGTGGTCAAGCACCAGATGGGAAGCGATCCTTCTGCGGTTGTGTTTGATGCTGCGAGCGCATGTGAAGCCAACGGAGGCGGTCTTGTTATTGCCGATACCGCAGGCCGTCTTCACAATAAGGAAAACCTTGTAAACGAGCTTAAGAAAATCGACAGGATAGCGTCTTCAAAAGCAAGCGAAGGATGCTACAAAAAAATCCTCGTCGTTGATGCAACTACGGGTCAGAATGCACTGCGCCAGGCGGAAGTGTTCAATGATGCCGTAAAGATCGATGCGGTAGTCATGACAAAATATGATTCCACTGCAAAAGGCGGAGGCATAATTTCCATAGGACGGGAGCTTGGTCTTCCGGTTGCATTCGTTTGCACGGGCGAAAAATATCCTGACATAGCGCCGTTGGATCCGGATGCATATCTTTCGGAATTTTTAGGAAAATAAAATTGGATTTGCAGACCGCGGTTTTTTCATTGTATCTTCTCTTTTCGGCATTCACGCCCCAGCAGGCTGATTTGGAAATCAAGCTTCACGGGAATGATATGACCACGGTTGAAAAGCTCAACAAGCGCATGGAAGTGAGGAATTTCATTGCGGAGGAAAAAAACAGGATTCTGTTCGGAAATGAAGCAAGCGAAGAAAATACCGAAGAGGAAAGCGCACTCAAAAATCTTGAGAATCCATTGTACGGTCCCCAGAGCGGCGGAGTTTCTGCGGAATTCGGATTTGAAAGCATGAGCGCGGCGGAAGTTCTTTATAAAAATTCCATGGAGCGGCTTTCTCTTTTCCAATATGGCGAAGAATACTTTTCTTTTCCTGATCCGCTTGACGGAGACAGGCATGCGGTAATCTCCGTGAACAATGATGTTTTCACGCGCACCGAATATGATGATTACTACAGGATGCTTGAAAGGACGGTCTGGAAAAATGCAAGGTCATCTCAAGGCTCGGTTATGACGAAGCGCACAAGGTACACGTATTCGAGCGCATCTGCAACCATACCGCGTTTTTGCGGCGAAGAGGATTTTGTCGGCAACAAGTATATGGAAACAAGATACAATGCTTCTGGAAAGCCTCTGGAAATAGTTGACTATGACGTAGGAAGCAACGGAGCCGGTGGAGTCAAGAGAATCCTGAAAAAAAAGAACAGCTACACCTATGATGCTTCGGACAGGCTCGTTATAGACAAGCTTCTGGAGAATTTCGACGACGGCACTTCAAAGTCCACGAAAAACATCTACACGTATTCTTCAAGGTCGAGCATACCGGACGTGAGCTATTATGAAAATGACGTTCTGAGAATTCAGACAAGCTATAGATCGGAAAATGATTATATACAGACCGTTTTCTTTGACGGAGGCTTCAAGATTTCCACCGAATACAAGGACAGCGAAAGGGTATTGGAAATCACTTATCTTGGTGATATGGAAATGAGCCGGAGAACGTTCTGAGGCAGGAGATGGAATTGATGGACAAAAAAGGATTGTCTTCAATAAAGTGGATGAATTTCATATCGAGCAGATTCAGCAAGGTTGACAGCAAGGGGCGCACGGCAGTCACTTCCGCTTTGTCAAGCCTGGGAATATGTTTCGGTGTCATGGCGCTCATCGTCGTAATCAGCGTGATGAACGGATTCCAGATGGAATTCATCGATGCGATCATGGAAATTTCATCGTACCATATCAGGGTATCTGATATCGGGGATGAAAATCTTTTTGAAAGCTGGTGCGGCGATCAGGATTTCGTAACATGTGCGGATCCGTTTTATGAAGCGCAGGGACTTATGGTTTCTTTGAACGGACGTGAGAGCGCGGCATTGGTCAGGGCAGTTTCCCCGGATATACTTGAGGAAGACCTTGGCTTTGAAAAGGAAGTCCGCATGATTTCCGGTGATTTTGATTTGTCCTCCCCGGATTACATAGTGCTTGGAAACGATCTTGCAAGGACTCTCGGTGCAAGGGTCGGAGGAACAGTGAACATCTATGCGCTGAGCGGATCGACCGACGTAAGC
>JAFPKH010000375.1:0-3460 GCA_017424825.1 Treponema sp.
ATCCAGCATTCAAGCCGTATGTTACCAGAGAAAATCCAGTTCAAAACTGAAACCAGAAGGCACAGTCCAAAGGAAGAAAAATACGCAATTTTTGCAGCACTTTTCTGCACTTCCAGATCCTCAATATCCTTTCCGCCGTTATCGCTCCGGCTTTTTTCTAAAATTTCGTCTTTTGTCATATGTTTGCCTCTCAAATATCCGCATCAGCGGTTCTTAATATTAAAGTGGAAAACCTCTTTCGGGCAAGCTTTTATGCACTCGCCGCACAGAATGCATTCTGCGGATTTTATCTCGCCCTTCTCTGAAAGCGTTGTCACTTCAAGACTCATGGGACAGACTTTTTCGCACTTCTTGCAGCCGATGCAGTTTTCTTTTTTGGATTTGATTTTTAGCTGAGGAAAATGCAGAAGGCGTCCCACCTTGTAGCCGAAAATCATAAAAGGAGCCATCCAGCAGATGTAGTGGCAGTTTGCCCTCTTTCCGTGAATCAGAGCCGGAATCAAAAACAGAAGGATAATTCCGTAATAAATCACATAGCTGTAAATATCTGAAATGGAAATGCCGTGGTCGGTCATAAAAAACGGCTGAAATGTGTAGTCGCCTTTTCCAAGAACGTGACAGACGATTATTCCGCTGAGCCACACCAGCCAGATTCCGTATTTGATGTAGTTCCGCCAGCCCTGCTTTGGAGCCTTATCAGAAAACTGGGCGAAACATTCGCTCATTCCGCCTGTTGGACAGAAAAAGCCGCACCAGAGCCGCCCGAAGAACAGTCCGAAAATGAACATGAGGGAAAAGACAATAAAGCTTCCATTAATGATGTGCTGCATTGCCGACATAATAATCAGGTAAGGCGACAAATAATAAATGGTAATGGGAAAAAGCAGCATGCTGATGATAAGCGTAAACTTACGGATTTTTTGTAAAGTCATAATCTTCCTCCTGTAATCCCTCGTCTTGGTTGTGCCAAGTATACTTGGTATAAGTCAGATTATATACATGCAAAGTAAACTTGTCAAGTATTGCACCCGATGGAAATCGACTATCAGCAGTACATAGACGGAAAAAAAGAAATTGCCCAACTCAATGCAGAATACCGGGCAAATACAATGATCGGGCACTAGTGACGTCTGAATAATAAATTATATCAAACCGTAATTTCAGGCAGAAAATTTCGAACAGGATGGCTCTTTGACAAAAGAACAAAATACATTTATAATTTATATTATGAAGAAGAGACCACAAATAAAAGCAATCTCCTTACTGATTTTTTTTTCAATCCTATTTTCAGCCTGTAAACATGACGATACCGTTAATTTTGAAATTGGTGAAATCACCGTAATAGACTCAAGTCAGATTTCAGCCTTAAAAGGATATTATCCCGATGGAAAACTATGTACAATTCAACTCAGCGAAGATGAATGGCAAATGTTTTGGGCAGAAAAGAATGATTATCTGACTTCTGCATCAACTCCCTGGCCAGAAGATCACTGTTCGCAGGTAAACAGTTCAAATCTGGTTTTTGGTAAAGACAAGCTTAATGCTGATACTACAATTACAAATTTTAATGAAAACGGCTCGTGGTTCATTGGTGTATTTCCATTGAATGATGACGGAAAATATGCAGGTTTTTTTCATGCAGAAAGTCATTATGATAACAACGGAACAGCACATAAATCAATTGGAGTTGCCTACTCTGATGATTATGGAAGAAGCTGGAATAATGTTCAGCCTGTAATTCTTTCAGAACAAGCAAAAGGTCAAACTCCTGCATGGACAGGAATTGGCGATGGCTGTGTAATAAGAGACAGAACAAATTCTCGCTGGATTTGCTATTATCAGGGAAAGACAAATGTTAACGGTTCTATAAATAACCGTCTATGCATGGCATCCTCAAGTGATCCGGAAGGAAAATCTGGCACATGGAAAAAGTGGGATGGTACAAATTTTTCTATTTCAGCTTGTAATACAGAAACAATGACAGGTGGCACAGAATGTGCAATAAAAAATTTATCAAAAGTTCCTGGCGCAAATCCGAGTGTTTCCTGGAATGAATACCTTCAAAGTTATGTTATGGTTTACGCATCCTGGTCACATGAAATTTACATCAGTTTTAGTAATGATGCAATAAATTGGACAATTCCTGTTTACGTTATCGGGTCTTCAGCAAATCCATTATGGTATCCTAATTTAATCAGCGAAAAGGGTGATACTGTATCATTAAAATGTAATCGAATTTATTTTTCATACCAGCAGAATGAAAATGGAATTAGAAAAATTGCATATGTACCTATTGAATTTTTTTAAGTGTCGTTATTTGTCACCTTTGACATTACTAAACCTGTGGAAAACTATCCTCTTCAGAAAATGCCGATCAGTATTGATGACGGTATGTTTATTACTCCACTATTTTCAATGCTCTGGCTTGACAGTAAAGCTTACAAAGAAGGTTCATACCGGTTATCTTTTGGTACAAATCCCGGACCAGATGACGGCGAAGAATTTGAAGATTCAGATGATGGCGAACCTCTAAAACTGCGGCTTGCGGCATAAGTCTCTTTTCCAAAACCCTGAAACCTCATTGAAAAAGCGGTGTTTTTACAGTAGACTATCTGTCACGAGGTACAAACATGAAAAAGTTTACCGTAAAAACACTTACCGCAGTGGCTGTTCTTCTGTGTGCAACCAATGCCTTCGCCTTTGCCGCTAAAGCAACAAAAGCGGCAGTTACCACAACCGTTACTGAAATCAATCAGCACGGTAATACGTACTTAACAATCCGCCCGTCTCTGTTCTCTGCAAAAGGATTCAGCATCAGCGACATTGTTACCGTCACCATCAACGGCAAGAAATTTGACGTACCCATCTGCAAAAACTACAGCGATGTTGACACTGGCTCTATGCTGCTCCGTTTAACCGACGACAGCGTATGTTTAGCAATCAACATGGGTAACTTTGCAAAAGAAGCTGGTGCCGAAATGAACATGGAAGTTACCATTACCATGAAACAGCAGTACGGCTACCTGACCCAGTTCCATCAGCGTCTGCTCAAAAGCACCGATGTCCGCTCAGACTATTCTTCTGACGAAGTATTTGCAAACTTCCGCGAAGTAACTGCCGGTAAAATTGCTGCAGGAAGACTGTATCGCAGCCCCAGCCTTATTGAACCGACAACACGTGCTCCGTATGTCTTAAAGCTGGCTCAGCAAGCAGGCATTAAGACAATCGTTGATATTGCTAACTCTAAGGAAAATGCACTTAAAATGGGTGCAAACAACGCTTTCTTCAAGTCTCTGGATGCTCAGGGAAACGTTTACTACTGCGAAATGGCAATTTCTTATGCTGATGAAGCCTTTGCCGCAAAACTTAAGGAAGCACTGGTATTCATTTCAGAACATGAAGGTCCGTACCTTATCCAGGGAAAAGACGGTCAGAACCGCGTAGGTATCATCTGTGCAAT
>JAFPKH010000376.1:0-5488 GCA_017424825.1 Treponema sp.
TCTACATCCATAGCTATTTATTCTCCCTGTCAGTTTACGCTTTCAGTTCCTTTTCGCAAGATATCCAAATACTCTGTATACGAGAACAAGCTTGCTTTTCCTGATTTTGTTGAAGGATTCAAGATTTTTAAGTTACATAATATCTCTATGTTTTTTGCGGTTGTGTTGTAGGAAAGGTTTAGCTCGCGGGCGGTTTTTGTTGTATCAATAATTGCCTTTGCTTCAACATACTCAAAAAGTTTTATTGCATTTTCTCTTGTCCTAAGAGGAATGTTTTCTAATAAGGCAAGGTTTTTCTTATGAAGCAACTCAAGGGAATTTATTGATTCAATGGCATCATTTGCCGTTTCCAAAATCATCTGCAAAAAGAATTGCACCCACTGCTCGTAATTTCCTTTCCGTCTAACTTCGCTAAGCCTATCATAGTACTCAATTCTGTTTATCTTCAAAAAGCAGGAAATATACAAAACCGGTTTTGAGATTATCTTTTTTTGAATTAAGAACAGCGTAATCAAAAGCCGCCCGATTCTTCCGTTGCCATCCAAAAAAGGATGGATTGTTTCAAACTGGTAATGTATGAGCGCAGCCTGAATAAGTGGGTCAAGCATATCATCTGAATTCATATATTTTTCTAAGCTGTCCAAAGAAAGGTTCATGTCTTCCACATTCGGTGGGATATAGCGTGCATTTTTTAGTGTGCTCCCATGGCCACCAATCCAGTTCTGGGTCGTGCGGAATTCTCCGGGAGTCTTGTCATTGCCTCGGGCATTTTTTATTAGGATAGCATGAGTTTCTTTTAAAAGCCGCATGCACAAGGGAAGTTCATCCAAGCGTTTTATGGCGTAATCCGTTGCAGCAATATAATTGATTACTTCTCCCACATCAAGATTTGCATTTTCCTTTATATTCGGGTCAAGAACATCATCAAGGCTGCATTGGGTTCCTTCTATTTGTGATGAAACAAGCGCCTCTTTCCTGATATACATCGAAAGAAAGAGATTTAAGTTTGGGATTTTATCAGAAATGGCATCCAAAAAAGCAACTTTCCTGTTAGCTTCTATGAGCAATGAAAGAAACTGCGGCGTAAGCTCTATGGGAGGGTCTGGAGGAAGGGGGGTAGGCCTAAAAGAAAAATATGCAAGTTCCCCAGATAAATTTTGGACAAGAACCCCAGAGCGACTTTTTTTTTCAATTTCTTCTTCCAAACCCTTCAAAATCTTCTCCATTTTTTGATTTATTGAAAATTCTAGTGCAATTTTATTATAGAATTTTCAATAAATCAAGGTTTTTTGAAAAATCGCAAGGCGTTTCAGTGTCCGATTTTCAAAATTCTATATCCGAAGTGTCTCAGACCGTCTCTGCTCAAATCGCCATTCCAAAATTCCTCCCCAACGCCGCCGCCAAGGTTTCGGACTTCCACACTTAACATCTGCCGTTATCCATGTTATCATATTTGTATATTCGGTCTTAGTTGAATGCCATTAAGGAGTGCACCCTATGAAGAATATATACAGGAAACATAATATCTACTTGATTGTCTATACATCCATTGTTCTTTTGTGGCTTGTATCCGTTCTGTTCAAGGCTTATCGTGCGGAGGGCGACCAGATTCTCGTTCATGACGGCGATTATTATGATATCTGCGACGGCTGGTATGATGACGAGGGCAATGTCTACAATATCGAAAACATCGTTTTTACCAAGGCCGATGTATCAAAGGAAAAAATCATTCATTACAGAATACCAGAGGACTGCAAACTCAACGGCGGCGAAGCAATTTGTTTTTTTGCCAGAGGAATGGATTTCCGCGTTTATGCAACGGCTCCCAAAGACAGTCCTTATTATGGTTCGGATGAATTTGGTTCGAGAACCATTTATGAGTTTAAACAGAATTCCGCCAAGCTTTCCGGAAAAGATATCGGGCTGACAGTTCAGGTTGTTCCAATCAGCATTACGGACAGGTACAATGAAATATCGATTTCGATTGTGCCCACTGAGTACTCTGCGTTTATTTTGGAAATGCGCATAGAAAAATCTTCCGATTATATTTTAAGTACAATCAGAGCCAGAATGCCGATGTTTATCTGGAGCATCTTTATTATATTCTTCGGAATTGCGACAATAGTGTATACATTTTTTGCGGTCGGAAAAAAGCGTGAAGATAAGACGGCATTTTTTGCATGGGGCTGCCATTCGATAATTCTAGGACTGCTTCTGACGATAGAGTCCCAGGTAATACAGATACTTATCGGAAGACCGGAATTTCTCAGCTCATTAAAATACGCAATGGCCTTGCTTATATGTTTCCCTTCGGCAGTTCTTTGCGATGCCATCACCAAATATCCGCACAAGCGTTTTTCTCATATCATAGGCATAGTGGTTGCAGTATTATTTTTAATTGAATCGGCGGGAGCATTTTTCTTCAACGTCTCTTTGTACAGATTGTTCCTAATCTCTGCAATCCTCATGCTGTTCAATATGATTATTTCCTTCTATTTTGTGATCAAGGAAATAAAGCACAAAGAGCTGCTAAAGAAAAGCCGGATTTCAATAATCGTCAATACGGCATCAATAATCAGCATTTTTGTTTTTGCATTCGATTTGGGAACTTATGCCATGGCCTCAAGACACATGACCGACTGGGGAAGAATCGCCCGGGTGTATCATGTGATTTTTCTGTTCATAATCCTCACATATTTCCTCAGATTATCCATCATCCGAAATCAACAGGCCATGCTTGCTGAAAAATACAAGATTGAATCCAGAACGGATGCGCTTACGGGTCTTTTAAACAAAGGCGCATACATAGAAAAAGAAGATGAACTGACGGCAAGGCTCGATAAAGTAAGAGAAAAAGGTGAAAAAGAATTTTCGTTTGCAATAATGGCCTTGGACCTTAATTACCTGAAAAAAGTCAACGACTCTTTTGGCCATGAAGAAGGAGACCGTCTTATTCAAAGCGCCTCGAAAATACTCAGAGATGCAGTTGGAGAACAAGGCGAAGCATACAGAACCGGCGGCGACGAATTTCTTGCAATCATCTACGGCGATAATCCGGAAACAGCATATCAGACCGTCGTAAAAAAACTTAACGACAGAATAGCAGAATATAACGATTCGGAAAACAAGGAGATTCCATTAAGTCTTGCCTACGGACACGCCCTTTGCACTTCAAGCCAAAACTACTCCATCCACGATTCGGAAAGAATAGCGGACAAGGAAATGTACGAATGCAAACGACAGATGAAAGCGGAGAGGTGAACGGAAGATTAAAAAGCACTGCCTAAATAAATTTGGAGTGTTTAGGCACTGTGCTGATATTGACTATTTCAATATTATCTCCCTCAAATCATTTGTCTGTAAAAAATTCCACGGCAGGAATCGCCTCGATTATCATTCCGCCATAAGAAATTTTGTCTTTCTGATTGAATGTTACGATAAGAGGTTTTACGCCCTCAAATTTTTTGCAAGTCTCTACAAGTCCCCGAACTTCACGCTCACGGTTTTCATTCGTAAGCTCATAGCAAACCTGCACGGCATTTTCCGGCACAACATCACTCCCATAAAGGAAATCACATTCGAAAGCAGCTTCAGAATAATACCAGATATTTTTTGTGCGGCGACGAAGCTCTACAAAGACAGCGTTTTCCAACATCCGCCCCATATCCTTATTTGCAGAAAGCGTCACATTACGAATCATTCCAGTGTCTATGCAGTAAACCTTTTTCGGATTCACAGACTGAGCCTTTGCCGAATAGTTGAATTTAGGAACAAAGAAAAACAGATAGCACTGTTCAAGAAAAGAAAGGTATTCAAGAATGGTCGCTGTTGTCTTTAAGCCCAGCTGAGCAGAAAGTTTAGAGCCCGTAACAAGATTTCCGCAGTTTGAGGCAAGATATATTGCAAGCATTTTTACGGAACGCACATCCTTTATGCCGTAGCGAACAACAACATCACACATCAGGATATCTTCAAAAAGTCTTTTTAAGATTTCTGTCCGCTCATAAATCAAAAACTCCGGGAACCCTCCTTTTTCAAGGAATAACTTGAAGCTTTCGGCTGATTTCCTGCATTTCTTCAAAAGACAGAATTCTTCAAAATCAAAAGGAAAAAGCTCATAGTCCAAATGGCGACCGGTAAGACGAGTTCCAAGCTCAGAACTTAAAAGAGAAGCGTTTGAACCTGTTACAGTAACAAGATTTTTCTTTCTAAGCTGCGAATTAATAAAAATCTCCCATCCCTCTACAATTTGAATCTCATCAAAATAAACGGCATTGGAAGACTTGTTTTCTTTTTGATAACGCTCTAGGGCTTCTTCCAGGATTACAAAATCATTTGCAGAAAAGCCATAAAGTGCCGGATCGTCAAAGTTAAGATAAAAGGCATTTTTTTTTGATTTGCTAAAATCCTGATTTACAAAAGTGCTTTTTCCGCAACGCCTGATTCCAGTTATAATGCGCGCAAATTCTTTAAGAGAGGATGGAATTTTTGCCGAAACGCGCGGAACGGACAACTTTGCGTCTATATTTTCTATTTCTTCTTTCTGCCGTGCAGATGTACTTAAAATAAGCTCCATATCTATCATAGCCCTATTATAGTATTTAGCCACAATAAAAACAAGTATTTAGTAGCAGTAAAAAGATGTATTAAGTATTACTTAATAGAAAAGACGTTTCGGAAAGCGGCAATTTCTACATCAAGTTTATGCCCACAAGCCTTGCAAACGAGGCGTAAAGTTTTTGTTTGAATGGATAAAAAGTTTTGCTATATGAAAGAAATTTAATGTCACTTCCATATCAAAGTGAACCTACACGGCAACACTCCATCAATCCTGTCACAATTCACACAAGTAATCTTCCACATTTTTGTACTTCACCCCGTTTTCTTCGATGATGGTTTCGCCTTTGTACAGAACACAACGTTTTGTGATTTTCCCAAATTTCTTTTCTGTTGCAGCAACGAAATCTTCATTAATAAGATGGTGGTACTGTTTTTCAGAACGTTCAGAAGAATGTTTGATTTCATAGCACTCGCAGGTGTTTGTTCTGGTATCATAAATAAAAGTTTTTTGAGATTTCAGAATTTCAGCTTCTTTTCCTACCCTTACACATTCTGTTTCCTATCATTCCACGAACCTTCAGCTGTAATGCCACGAATCGTGTACCGACATTCTACAAACCTTCAGCCGACATTCCACGAATCGTGTACAGTCATTCCACGCAAATTTTCATATTAGTTTACGAATGTTTTACAAAAGCGAATATTGGGCACGTTCAAAGAGGATTTTTCCCATATTTTTTGTTGATTGCAACATAAACTCTTAAATTTGTAAAGTTTTTGTTTGAATGGATAAAAAGTTTTGCCATGGCAGAAATGTAGTTAACATGTCTGAAATAGAATTCTACAGCGAAGAGTTCTCCGTTAATAAAGATTATCATGAAACTCTAATCACCAACCCCGCCGCAGAGCAATACGCCACCTTGTGGCA
>JAFPKH010000377.1:0-3085 GCA_017424825.1 Treponema sp.
CATTTCCTTTCTTCTGTCGCCGAATCCAGGTGCCTTTACTGCACAGCACTTGAGGGTTCCGCGGATTGCGTTGACGACCAAAGTTGCAAGTGCTTCACCGTCCATGTCCTCGCAGATGATGAGGAGAGGCTTTCCGGTCTGTGCAACCTTTTCAAGAAGCGGAAGGATGTCCTTCATTGTTGAAATCTTCTTGTCATAAATCAGGACATAAGCGTCGCTGTAGTTGACTTCCATGCGCTCGCGGTCGGTTACGAAATATGATGAAACATAGCCGCGGTCGAACTGCATTCCTTCGACAGTCTTTACGGTCGTGTCCATGTTCTTTGATTCTTCAACGGTGATGACTCCGTCCTTTCCAACCTTTTCGATTGCTTCGGCAAGAATCTTACCGATTTCAGGGTCGTTGTTTGCAGAAATTGTAGCGACGTGTGTGATGTCATCGTTGCCCTTAACTGCGCGTGAGTTCTTCTTGATTTCGGCAACCGCAAGATTAACGGCCTTGTCGATTCCCCTCTTGATTTCAATCGGTGTCATTCCGGCTGAAACTGCCTTCAATCCTTCGCGGACAATTGCATAAGCAAGAACCGTTGCGGTGGTGGTTCCGTCTCCGGCTACATCATTTGTCTTTGACGCTACTTCCCTTACAAGCTGTGCGCCCATGTTCTCAAACGGATCCTTCAGCTCAATCTCTTTGGCAACAGAAACACCGTCCTTGGTGATTGTCGGAGCACCGTACTTTTTGTCCAACATGACAAGACGGCCGCATGGTCCAAGAGTTACCTTGACTGCCTGTGCAATCTGCTCGACACCAGAAAGCATCTTTTTGCGTGCTTCCTCATTGTAAATCAACTGTTTAGCCATTTTTTTAGCTCCTTATAAAAACCGTTTTTACCGGTAATTTTTTTTCTTTCGATAAATAAGATACTAAAATCAAACTGAATCGGCAAATTTTTTTTTGAGATAACTAAGAAAATGCAGAAAAATCAAGGATTTCCTACTATCTGTCCGCCTTCCAGAGTAAAGCTTTTTCCCATTGATTCATATTTGTTTCCGAAAATATCGCGTACCGTAAAAAAGCACATGTAGAATCCGTCAGGGAGAGCGGCTTTTTCCACAACCGATGAAGAATCATAGACTGCGGAACCGTAGACAGCCATAACCTCACGCACATCCACACCGAACTGAGACGGGAAAAGGAATTCAAGCACGTCGCCTTCATTGAGTTCTTTTTTTGCACGTCCGGTCACCTTTGAAAAGTATTCCGCATAGATTCCGCTTATTTTAAAAGAATCGCCGGAAAAATCATGCTGGATCAAAAGCACGGAATTTTCTCCGTTCAGCTTGACCGGGGAATAATAAAACTCATATCCGTCCGCAGACCCGGCTTTTTCGATCCAAATCGGATGTCCGTCAAAAGTAAGCCCCTTTCCGTCAAAACATGCCCCGTATGCGCTTTCTGAATCACCGTCATCAGGACATGAGGCTGTTTCCATGCGTATTACGGCACCTGAGTTTTCTTCCATATATAATGCAGAAAAATCAACCGACGAAACGGCATGGCTTCCCGACGTGACATTGACCGAAAAATTCCCTGACCCGTTGTTCTTTTCGCTCATGCTCACAGGATACAACGCGCTTTTTTCAGGAGCGAACGGCCTGAGACAAGGAACACGCCCGGATTTTTTCCCCTTGGAAGAATACACCCATGACGGAGCCTTCCATGAATCAAAGCAGGCATCAAGATATGCAAGATACGGCCCGCAGGTGCAGATTTCAGAATATGAGTCAAGTTCCTTAGCGGAAAGATTTTTCGGATAGTAGAACGAAAGACCTGAAGCCTGGGAAAGCCCTTCGCCATGTATTTCATAAGCCACGGCAGAATAAACGGCATCCAAAAGATCCGTTGAAGAATCTTCGATGACATCGGAAGCAAGCAGCGCAAAATCAGCAAGGTCGATCATGCCCGACGCACCGGAAGACGAATGATGCCCGAAACCAAGCGAAGAAGAAAAAGCAGATGAAAGGTTCTTGAAATCATCGATGGAAGTTGCAGCAGAATCCATGGAATCAGCGGCCTTGGTAAAAGCAGAGAAAACGCTTCCGACCTGGCTCAAATCTATCATAGAAATGCAGGAGCGTGAAAAATCATCTTCGGAAAGACGCTCGATATAGGAATCTGCAAGGAGCATTCCCGTTTCAAATGCAGATGAGGACGGCTTTTTGCTCAGAGATTTTGCAAGCGTCTCATAATCAAAGGCATCGGGCGGAAGATTTTCCTGAGAACCGACCATATAGCGTGCAGCAGGAGAAAGCATGTATGCCGTTTCAAGGCTTGAAGAAAGGCCTGTGTCAAAAACGATAAGATCCAAATCAACACCGCTATCGACGACAGCTGATTTAAGGCCATTTAAATCAAGGTATGCGCCTGAAAATGCATCGAAGCACACGCCGCTTGTAAACGGAGCCGGGAGTCCCCTTATAATAAGAAGAATCCTGTCACCGCCATAAGATTTTTTTGACCACTGTATGAATGAAGAAAGAGATTCCGAAATTCCGCCCTCAGATTTCTTGAAGCCCGCAGAAGTCACGGCACCCTTGTAAAGCCTGTACCTTACGACATCGCCCCTTACATTCCTGGCCTGGACGACAAATTTTACGTTCGGTGAAGTCACGCTTTTTGAAACCGACTTGAACATGGCATAATCACTGTGGCCGCCTGTTGAATCAAGCCCCAGGTCATACAGCATGACAAGCCATGTCTTTCCGGATTCAGAAGCACGTCCGTTTATTTTCGCATAATCAGCGGAAGAATAAAAATCAGAGGAATCATCATAAAGCTCGTCAAACGTCTGGGCATAAACAAAAGCACCGGCGCACAAAAGCAAAGCCATGAAAAAAAACGCCCGCATCATTCCAAAAACATGGGACGGCAAAACAGCCGTGGATTTTCCGCCCTTCATTCCATCACAAATCATAGGCGGTCATTATATCAGATTTTGGAAAGTCGAACAACCACATGAACAAACGGCTCAATTCAATGGAGAAAATTTCCATTCCATTGAAAAAAAAATCAAAATCCTATACA
>JAFPKH010000378.1:0-3996 GCA_017424825.1 Treponema sp.
CCTCCAGTAATTTTCGGGAATGACATCCCCGATTTTCGAATCGTTGTAGAGTCCTCTGGCAAGAGGCCTGTTTTCAATCATCGGGACATCGTTCTCACGTGCCATCCGTTTCATGTTCTGCGCCATAAGATCCTCACCCTTTGCGGTTACTGCAGGCGCTACGCTCACGTTTTTTTTCCACTGAAGAGCGACGGCATAATGCGTAGGGTTCGTAATCAGCACGTCAGCCTCCCGCACTGCTTTCGGAATGTTCTGGGAAAGCATCTCCCTCTGGGCAGAATCAAGATGGCTCTTTACCTCAGGGTCTCCTTCAAGTTCCTTGAACTCCTGCTTGACTTCCTGCTTCGTCATCTTGTTCTCTTCACGGAACTGCCTGCGCTGAACGAGATAGTCCAGCACACCGATGCCGAGAAGTATGACCGACGCGATGATCAGCATGATTCCGGCGGTATGAGCGAAATTCTGCATGGCAAGCATGGGTCCCGGAACGTTCTCAGCCGAAAGCAGCTTGTCACGCTGTGAATAAATCATCAGGAAACAAACGATTAAAAGTATGATCACTTTCAGGATGGATTTGGCTACGTTGAACACACCCTGGAAAGAAAAAAGCGTTCTCTTGAAATACTGTCCGAAATGCGGAACGATCTTGTCGAACTTGGGCTGAATGGTCTTCGTCGTAAAAAGGAAGCCCTTGTTCTGCACCAGGTTTATTATGACTCCGGCAACAAGCCCCGTGATTGCGAACGGTATCACCAGCATTAGAAAATACCTTGCGAATATGTATGCGAACTGACCGTTTTTAACGTTACTTGCTTCCGCATTCTGAAAAAAGAAAATCATCATTTCCTCAAGCTTGCGCTCCACCCATGGGCCAAGAAACAAAAGGAGAACGCATCCCGCCAAAAAAACCACTGAGCTGCTCAAATCCTGGCTTTTGGCAAGACGCCCCTCTTCACGGGCTTTGCGGAGCTTATGTTCTGACGGTTGTTCGGTCCTTCCCTCATCTTCAGGGGCGAACCACTGCAAGTCAATGAAACTCATCAGCTGCCGCCTCCCCATGTTATGGAACTGAAGAAATTCCCGAGCGAACGGAACGCGGCTTCAAATGAACGGTCGGCGAAGTTTATGAAATACGGAAGAAGAACCGTAAGTATAAAGAACGATGACAGAATCAGAATAGGAAATCCTTCTGCAAGGAGATTCATCTGCGGGGAAGCCTTTGCAAGTATGCCCATAGAAACGTTTATAAGGAAAAGAGTTCCCATGAGCGGAAGAGCTATGACTATTGCATCGCGGAAAAGCTTCGTTAGTCCGAGAAGCAGGAATTTTATCATCTCGTCATTGTGCTCGACTATGGACATTGCGTTCAGATGCTCGAAGCTTGAAAGAAGTCCGTCCGAAAAAAGTGTCTGGAAACATCCCGTCTGCATGAATACAAGCATCGCAACAAGGTTCAGGTACTGTCCCATGAGCGGATTTTCCACCTGGCTCAAGGCATCGTAAACTTCACTTGCGGAGAATCCCATCTGGAAAGCGAAGAACTGTCCTGCAGTGCTGAATGCGGCGAATATTATAGAAATGAAAAATCCCATTATGAGCCCTATGAGTCCCTCTCCTATCAAAAGAAAGATGAACTCAAGGTTGAACGTACCCTCAGGAGTTATGAAAGTCGCATATGCAGAAAAAGTTCCGGCGGCAAAAGAAAGGCGCGGCGCAATCAGATAGGCAAAATAAATCGCCAGGGTCACCTTCGCGATCCTTGAAACCGTCCTTGATGAAAAAAGCGGAAGAGTCATTATGAATGCGAAACACCTCACGCCCACCAGAAGATAGAGCGGAGCCTTTGCGATTATTTCCTGCAGCATGCTTTTTTACCTGTCTACAGAACTTATCCCATGGAAGGAATCTGGTCAAAAAGATTTATGGTATAGTTTTCCATCCTGCTGAACATCCATCCTCCGAGCAGTGCAAGAACCAGAAGGATCGTCAGAAGCTTAGGCAGAAAAGTAAGCGTCTGTTCCTGTATTGATGTAGTGGCCTGGAAGATCGATATGATCAGTCCGATTATAAGAGCCGCGCCAAGTACGGGAGCACAGAGAGTGAAGACCTCCATTATCCCCGTGCGCATAAGCTGCGATATTTCACCAAGTCCCATTCTTTTTCCCCCTCATCAAAGACCTACGCTGTGGAAAAGCTGCGTGGTAAGAAGTCCCCATCCGTCAACAAGCACGAAGAGCATGAGCTTGAACGGCATGGAAATCTGCACCGGCGGAAGCATCATCATACCCATGCTCATGAGGATCGACGCAACCACCATGTCTATTATTATGAACGGAATGTAGAGCAGAACGCCTATCTTGAAAGCAACGGTCAGCTCGTGGAGTATGTATGCCGGAACAAGGACATAGGTCGGAACGTCAGCAAGAGTCTCAGGCTGGTCATCCATGATCATGGACGCAAACACGCCTATATACCTGTCGTCATCGGCCATCTGCTCGTACATGAAAAGCCTCAGCGGTGTCTCCGCCTTCTCGTATGCTTCGGTCAACGAGAGCTGATTATCGGAAAGAGGCTTGAACGCTTCCGTATATATCCTGTTGAAAGTCGGCCACATGCAGAAAATGGTCATGAAAAGCGCGATTCCGTTTAAAACTGCCGTCGGCGGAACCTGCTGCAATGAAAGCGCCCTCTTGATGAAGTCAAGCACGATGCTGAAACGGAGGAACGTGGTCGTAAGTATGATTATGCTCGGTGCAAGGCTGAGCAAAGTGAGCATGAGAAGAAGCTGCACGGAAAATGCAACCTGATGCCCGTCCTGCGGTGCCGTAGCCGAAAACTGAATGTTCGGGAAATCGATTCCTGTGATGTTGCCGCCCATCTCAGTGTTGCCGCGCGTTGATCCTTCCGGGAACGTCGATGCAGCCTGTGATGCAACCGGAAGCGCACAAAACAGCACCATCAGAGAGAGGAATATTATCCTCGGCAGATTTTTTTTCGAAGACTTTTTCAATCCGTTTTTCATGTCATTCATCCTTGTTCATGCGGTCGCTCTGCCTTTTGAGGGAATTAAGAACCTGCTGTGCGGCTCCGTCGTCAAACACGTTTTTCTTGACGTTGGCTCCCTTCTTTTTTGGCATGAAGATTTCAAGCACTTCGCTGAAATTCTTTGGTTTTGAGGAACCGCCGTTTTTGTCGGCATAAAGATTCATTGCTGAAATAAGCTCAGGGTCATCGATTTCACAGAGCAGGTTCACTGAATTGTCAGCGACGCCGATAAGGAACGCCCTGTCGACCAACGTAACGACCTGAACGGTTTTTCCCGGGCTTACGGTTATGGAAGAAACTTTCCTGAGGAATTTATCTTCGGATGAAGATCCGCGCCCGGTAGATTTCTGAAGCAGCTTGAATATAATCCAGATGATCGCGATGATTATTGCAAGGACAATTATCATCCTCAAAAAAACAAGGAAAGTGTTCGAACCGGATGTTTTCTTGGTACCGTCAGAATTTGTCCCGGCCTTAACCGCAGAATCAGAAAGCTTAAGCGCACTCTCTTCCGGATTTTTAGCCGCGGGCTTGACCTCCGTAGCCTGATCATTTTTTCCCGACGCAGAATCAACTACAGGTGTGCTTGTTTCAGCACCGGCAACATAATCGGCAGTCTGGGAATATGCAGAAACTACCGGCAAAAAAAGACATGCGAACGCCAGAACAATGGCCTTAGATTTTACTGAGTAAATTTTATTTTCCCCCACCCAAACCAGCTTCCACCCCTGAAAGCTTTTTTAAATAACACAGGATCCCACGAAAAAACTGGTTTTTCGAGTTTTCCTACGGAAACCTTTTGAGCTTCCCTTTAAAAATACTTCAAAGCAAGCCTTTAATCAATGCAACTGACAGAAAAACATGAGATTTTTTTAAATTTTCTGCCCGCGAACGTAAAAAAAACGCAGGAAGCAAAAAAAAAGCGGTATAAAACCTATACCGCTCCTTGAG
>JAFPKH010000379.1:0-4046 GCA_017424825.1 Treponema sp.
ATTTTAAAATCCTGAACGGGATGATTATATCGATTGCAATCATGATTCCCGCCGTGATTTTTCTTCCGATGGAACTTAAGGATTATCAGGCGAATACGAAGGTTTTGAATTTCTTTTTGACTCCGGCAACAATCTGTCTGGCGATTCCGCTTTACGAGCAGTTTGAAAAGTTGAAGTCGAACTGGAAGGCGATTTTGGGCGGAATACTTGCGGGCGTGCTTGCGAATTTGGTTTCCGTGCTTGGATTCTGTCTGCTTTTGAAAATCGGGCATACCGAATATGTTTCGCTGCTTCCGAAGTGCGTAACCACAGCAATCGGCTTGAGCTTGAGTTCTGAGCTTGGTGGTGTGCCTGCAATAACCATGGCTGCAATCGTGATTACCGGCAATCTGGGAAACATTTTTGCCGAGCATCTTTGTCATCTGTTCCGCATCAAAAATGACGTGGCGAGGGGAGTTGCAATCGGAACGTCTTCGCATGTGCTTGGAACGTCAAAGGCGATGGAGATTGGCGAAGTCGAGGGTGCGATGAGCAGTCTTTCGATTGCGGTTGCCGGACTTTTGACGGTCATTGCATCAACCGTTTTCGTAAAATTCATCTAGGATTTGCCTGAAAAAGAGTCGTTCTGAACGGATTTTGGAATCTGAAAAATCGATAAAGTTTGGGGCTGTCGAAAGTTTGCGTCTTGACGTTTTCTGCGTGATGATTTTTTCGACAGCCTTTTTTTTCATTTGATTACGGCAATGACGTTTTCTTCGTTTCCCGTGAACGGAGATTTGTCGTAGCTTGAATAGAATTTAACGTCGGTGTATCCGGCTTCTTTTGCATAACGGTCGATTTCTTCCGCTGTCAAAGGATAGATTTTTTCATTCTTGTATACGGGCATGAGTTTTCCGTTGCCTGTTTCCACCCATTGATTCAGTACCCATTCTTCATTCGGCTGTCTGCTGATTTGCGAGTGCATCGACGTTCGAATGCTTTCACGGATAGGAAGTTCCGGATTTTTTTCGTTGAACATGTTGTAATTATAGAGGGAAATTACAAGCGTGCCGTTTTCGTTAATCATCTTTCGCGTGTCGAAAAAGAACTTGCGGATTAAAGTCTGGTCATGCATGAATACGATTCTGTTTTCCAGACTTGAGATGATGTTGTAGAACCCCTTGCCCAGAAAGTGCGTCATATCCAAGGCCGACATCTGGAAATAGTGGATGGACATGAGCTGGGTCCTGCGGCGTAAATTTGCTGAGTGTATGAGTTCCTGATATTCTTCTATGCCGGTTACATCGGCTCCGTCTTTTGCGAGTTGATGTTCAAAAAGCCCGGTTCCACATCCGACGCGAAGGAATTTCACGGGGATCGGATATTCGGAGGCTAATTCTGAAAAGAAATCTCGCTGTTCTTTTGAAATAGTGTACAATTCATCATAATACTCTGTGACATTTTTAATGGTTTCCATAGTACAGATTATAGGATATTTTAACGATTTTGCAAATTTTTTTATGCGTTAATATGCATTAATTGGTTCAATTTCGAGTTTTTGTCATGAGATTGATGCGACTCGTCATTCAGCCGACTGTAATTTTGGAAACGCCTCAGAGCAGTTGATGGGGGAGCGTCAGGGGTGATTCGCCCTCAGACTTTCGATTTCCGCCTTGAACTGGGGAAGATTTTCCGCCTTGTAGTCTTCTGCCAGTCCGAGGTGTTCGTCCGCTTTTTCAAAATCACCCTTACGTGCATAACAGATTGCCAAATCAGCCTGAATGATTCCTGAGCGTGGATTTATGGCTTCCGCTTCTTCAAACAGGGCGAGCGCTTCATCGATTCTGTCGTGGGTTATGCAGAGTGCTCCAAGACTTGCGTATGCCGGTGCACTGTCCGGGTCCAAATCCAAAGCCTTTCGGAACATTTTTTCGGCGGTCTCATCATCCTGCTTGATTCTGTAAATCATTCCCAGGTTCAGATAGTTTTCCGAATCTTCCGTAATCTCCAGAGCCTTGTTGCGCCACTCGATTGCACTGTCGTAGTCGCCTTTCTGTGAATAGCAGTTTGAAATCATTATGTATACGGTCGGTGTGGACATGGAACATTCGACGGACAGTCCCATCTGGAAAAGCCCGATTGCCTTGTCGAATTCCTTGCGCTGGAATGCTGCTGCCCCTTCCTGGATTGCATAGTCGCCTTTTTTCATGTCGCAGGACGAAAAAAAGAGGGTGGAAATCATCAAAAAAAGGACCGTTGTAATGCTTATGAGTCTTTTGGTTTTCATGGTTTAAATATACGAAATCATTTTGATTTTTTCCATATGGACATCTCTAAAAATTCCTTTTTTTGGATAGCTGATTAATGCTGCTCGTATCAAGGAAACACTGATTAATGCATAGTGTTAATCAGCGGTTCCTTGGAGATTTCGTCGGATTTTAGAGCTCGAAATCATCGGGTTAAATGAGTGTGACCGTCTTTTCGACCAGTTTTGCACTCAATTCTGCGGCGGATTGCTCGTTGAACGTGTATGTGCTTTCTCCGCTGTCGTCTGCCATGTCGGACATGCATCGGATGATTAGGAACGGTACTGAATTTAAATATGCGGCATGGGCGATTGCGGCACCTTCCATTTCAACGCAGGATGGGGAACAGTCCCTTGCGATTTTTGCCTTGATTTCTGCATTGCTTATGAATTGATCTCCGGTTGCAATCCTTCCGGCAATCAGTTTGTGGCCTTTTGTTTCCGGGAGTGAGTCGAAAGCCTGTTTTGCCGCATCAATCATCTTGCCGTCTGCCGGGAAAGCCGAGGTTTTCATCTGGGGAATTTCGGTGATTTTGTATCCGAAACCGGTTGCATCCATGTCGTGATAGAGTGCATCGGTTGATATGACGAAATCAAGGACCCTGAGACCTTTTGCCATTGCGCCTGCGATTCCGGTGTTGATGATGTGCGTTACACCCATCTGCAGAATCAGCCTTTGCGTACAGAGTGCGGCATTTACCTTTCCGACCCCCGATTTTACGATTACGACGGGAATTTTGTTCAGAAGTCCCTCTACAAAAGTCAATCCGCCTGCTTCTTTTGTCTGTGCAGATTCGAGTTTTGCCTTCAAAAGTCCCACTTCAACGTCCATTGCGCCGATTATTCCGATTTTTATCGACATGTCATGTACTCCTTGCGATTAAATGCGTAATTTTCAATAAATTTCAAAAGAAATCTATAAATTTTCCTAGAATTTGTTGACAATTTTTTTCTAAAGGAATATATTATCACTAGCAGCAAGAATAAACAATTCTTAATAGACGGGCCGTTATTTATCCTCCTTAGAACGGTCCGTCTAATTTTTTTTACCGCGAAATCTACACGAATAATGAAAATTATCGCTTTGAAAATCCTGCAAACAAATACATTTCATAACGGTCTTTTGAAAATCCTTTAACTATGGTAACATTCATTTATGGATTTCGAAAATCAAAAACGGCCATATTGTCTGCGCATTGACCAGCTTTTTGTCCGGCATGGGATGCACTGTTTTAGGACCGTCCGCAAGATGCTTAAAAACAAAAACGTCACTCTCAATGGCAGGCGCATAGTCGATGCCGGAACTCTGGTTGACACTAGGCGTGACATTTTGTGCGTGGACGGCGAGCCTGTAAAAATGGTTCCCGACCTTTATTTTATGATGAACAAAAGACAGGGAACGGTCTGCACTTCATCCGAGGGACAGAACACGCGGATTTGGGTGGACGTTGATCCAAAGTACCTTCATCCAGACGGATTGGGAAAACTGCACACTGTTGGCCGCCTGGACATCGACACCGAGGGACTTTTGATTTTGACCACCGACGGACTTTTTTCACATAGACTTACAATCCCTGAATCCCATGTTTCAAAAACTTATCTTGTCTATTTGCGCGACTATTGCGATGAAAAAACTCGCGCGGCTTATGCGGAAACTTTTGCGAAGGGGCTTTATCTGGAAAAAGAAAAACACGGCGCCGAGTTTTTGTCCAAGCCCGCCGAATTGATTTGGCTTGATGAAGAAAACGAATATTGCAATCTG
>JAFPKH010000380.1:0-4915 GCA_017424825.1 Treponema sp.
ACATTTCCATAAAAAACATTGGTCTGCATGAACAACAACAATTTTGCCAAAAAACTCAGGGCTTTGGCATGACAAGAACAATGGATTTTTGCAACACATGAGTGGGACGTAGGCAAAAAGTAAGGAGGGAGCCCTTTAGGGAGGTTACCTTGCTTTTTGCCGTCAACTGGGACCCGCTCATTTGTTGCGTTTATCTAAAAATTTCATGCTGAAGCCCTGAGTGCAAACTTCGTTCTGAAAAGAAGCTGGTTTGCACCAAGATTGTGCTTTTTTCCCAAAAACAGTGAGTCAAGTCGCTTGACAAACACGGGGGGGGGTATACTGTTTAGTATAAACCGGTATTTTACTGGGCATTAAAAAAAATGTTGGCGAACAATAAACGCGGAGGAATTTTTATGAAAAAAATTATTGTGGCATTCGGCATGGTGCTTGCCACGGCTTTTGCCTGCTTTGCTGCAAGTCCGGCAAGTGATTTTGAGTATCATCGTATGTCAGAGTCCGAGCTTACAGATCTTTCCCGGTATGTCAATGGACTGGACGCAAAGGGCAGCTTCATTGCGGTCGACGAATATAAAGGTGGTGACAGCACTGTTGAAATTCCTGCGGAAATCGAAGGCTGCATGGTAATCAAGGTCACTATTCGCGGCAGCAGTAAAAAGTACGTTGTTCCTGCAAGCGTCATTTGGGTTTGTACGATAGGACGCTATAGTGATGAACCTCTTCCTGACATTGAATTCTTGAGGCCAAAAGACGCTGCTTTTTTCTGGAAGACAATACGACTTCCAACTGAAAAATTGAGGGACAGAAAAATTGTTTTTCCAGGAACACAGTGGCTTTACCTTCCCCATGTAGAAACATTTACATGGTCAAAGAACTGGAGCACATGCGCTTACTATAATGATGGTATCAAATATAATAAAAGTTCAAATACTTATTTATTTGGCTATGATGTAGAAGAACTTATAATTGAGGAGGGTATTCAGGAGCTTCCTTTTACAATTAACGATGCTTGTGAAAAACTTGTTCTTCCTAAATCTCTTAAAATTATATATCCGAATACTATAATTGTTGATGATAATCTGAAGGACATTGTAATCCCTGCCGGTTCTAAAATCAAAATTCGGGCAAATGCCATAGTCGATGCGTATCTGCTGTCAAGAACCACACGGAAAACTCTTGATGCTCTGGGGTACGACTGGTAAAAAAAATGAAAGAAGCAATAATAGGCGGAGTCTTTGCATTTCTCGGCTCCTTGGTTGCTTTTCTTGCGAACATTGATTAAATAAAATCGCCTAAATCCCGGAAGAATTTAATCTTTCGGGGTTTTTATTTGTCCAGACGCTTGACGTAATAATCGCGCTTAATCATGGCCGCTTCCTCCAGTGCAAACTTCGTTCTGAAAAGGAGCTGGTTTGCACTAGGGTTATCTAAAACTTACAGCTCCATCAAATATTCTTCGACGTTTTTATAGGAGATGCCGGATTCCGTTTCATGGTTTTCGCCCCGGTACAGGACGGTCTTTTGCAGGATCGTTCCGTATCTGAATTCTGTTTTCCGGCAGTTTTCCTCATTTATCAAGTGGCGGTACTGAAATGGGGTTCTTTCTTTGCTGTGCTTTATTTCATAGATTTTGCAGCAGACTTTTTCGGGGTCGTAAACAACCATGTCAAATTCGCCCACGGCAAATTGAAGCTTGAACACGTCTTTTTCGGGGTTGGCTTTTTTTGTTTCAAGCTGGACGATTTCTTCAAGCATTCTTCCCCTGACATCATCAAGAATCCTGTCCGTGATTCTCTTTCTTTCCGGTGCGGAAACATCCTTAAAGGTTTCGTCCATCATCAGGGTTTTTATCAGCGATTCTGCCTGTGAATACCGAAGTCCGCTCTGGGTAAAAACGGCGGTCGCATTTTTGTTTCCCAAATCATCCATATCGACAAGCGGAATGTCAATCGTCAGGTCGAGCATGTCAAGGTATTCTTTTATCTGCCGGCGGTGAACGTCCTCAATCTTTATGCGCTGATTATCACGGTTCAAAATCTCCAGAAGCCTCATAAGGTTTTCGGTAAGTTTTTTTTCATCGACATCATCAAGTATGTCCGTCGGATTTTCCCTGTCCTTACGCATGATGTTTTTTGCGCTTCCAAAATCATGGGACTTGAAATCCCGGGTGAGGACTTTCAGAGTGAAATCATGGTTCATGTCCTCTACGATTCTGTTGATTATGTTCGTAAGCTCGTTTTTGTCATAGAGTTCCTTCAACGCCCTGAAATGACCTTCGTGCTGGTAGTTTTTAAGGGAATGCTGGATGTTTCTGGCAATGGCAGTGTTCACGTATTCATCGGTGCTTTCTTTGCTTGAAAAAATTCCCCTGTTGTAGTTTTCTCCGCTCCGGCTCATCGTTCCACCGAACTTTATGTATTCGTCGATGTCTTTGATTCCAAGGACGTTTTCAAATTCACGGAAGGGAATGAACGTCGTATGAAGGAGGACGCATCTGTCGTAAAGCTGTTCGTCTTCGGAAAAAATGAATCCCAGGGAATCCGTGCCTGAAAGAACTATTTTCATTCCGCTTGCGGCATACACGTCGGAAAAAAGGGCGGCTCCACCGATGAAATCTTCCATCATGGTAGCTTCATCTATGAAAACGTATTTATATCCGAGCGACTCAAGCTTTTTCAAATCCCTGTTCACGTCGGAAAGAGTGTTCCCCGAATTGATTTGAATGAAAACCGATTTGTTTCTGTCGTCCTCTTTCATGTTGTAGATTATCTGGCGGACAAGGGTTGTTTTTCCGGTCCTGCGAAGTCCATAGAGGATAAAAATCTTGTCGTGGCTGTCACCGTATATGTATTTTTCGATTTCCGAATACAGCTCGCGCTTTCTGTAGTTTTTTACGGTCGATGCAAAATCTGCCAGTTTTTTTCCGATGCGGACATCCGTAATGAAAGAAGCGTCACTGTCGGCAGAAAAATTGCATGACCCCATCCTAAAACTCCCTGAGTGCGTTGGCTATGCTGAATGCACGGTCGCCGAATTTTTCTATCTGGCGGACAAGGTCGATGTAGAGAAGCTCGGTCTTTACGTTTGCTCCGCTTTCGAGGCGCTTTCTTGCTACCTTTTTCAGGTTGTGGCGGAACACGTCTATCTGGGTTTCAATTTCCTTTGCGATTGTGAGCTTGTCTTCATCCAGGTGCTTGTTGATGTTTGTGCTTACGAACACCATGCTCTGGCGTGCCAAATCAAGGTACGGGTCAAGCCTGTCCATGTCTTCCTGATTGAACGACATGTTCTTTTCGATGGACTTTTTCAAAAGCAGAGCGACATTGTAGCAGTCATCGGTCATTTCCTCAAGGTCGTCCACAATCTGCTGGATTATGATGAGGCTTTCTTCCTGTTTTTTGCTGAGGGGAAGCCGTGCGCAGTGGACCAGATAGTTCGTGAGCTTTTCCTTCATCTGGTCGGCGTAATCTTCCTGCTGCGTCAGACGCTCAAAATGCTCGTCGATAAAAGTCTGGCTTCGGTCGGAGAATCCCTTTTTCACGCCCTCGAACATTTCGGTGACAAGAACGGTCATGTCCTGAACTTCCTTTTCCGCGCGGACAATATACATGGTTGCGTTTTCGCGTCCACCGGTCTCGTTGAATTCCAGAACATATTCGTTTCCGTGGCTGGCATCCTTGTCCTTGACCAAGAATTCGACCAGCTTCGTAATCTGGTATGTGAACGGAAGACAGGCAAGTGATGTGATTGTCTTGAGGATTGTGTGAAGGGCCGCGATGTGGTATGTGATGTTCTCCTCTGGCGCACCCGGAATCACAATGTCAACAAGATGCAGGAATGGAGTGAAGAATATGCAAGCAAGGATTACGGTGGCCACATTGAAAAGCACGTGGACCATTGCCGTCTGTTTTGCCGCGGAATTTGAGTTCATCGAAGCAAGAACCGCGTCTATGGTCGAACCGATGTTGCTTCCGATGACCAGTGCGGCGGCGAATTCCCAGTTGATGAGTCCACCGTGCGCCATGGTGATTACGATTGCACTTTCGGCGGAAGATGAGTGAATCAGCGCGGTAATGACTATGCCCGCAATCACCCCGATTATTATACCCAGCACGCCCATGTCGTTGAATTTCATCAAAAAGTTGAGCGCACCGTTTTTTGGGTCGATTGTGTCCGAAAGCCAGCTGAGACCGATGAACAGCATTCCGAATCCCATTATCGCTTCGCCGATGGACTTCTTTTTAAGTTTCTTGATTATGGTGATTATGTAGCCCAGACCGAAAATCGGGATTGCGAATGTTGAAATCTTGAAGTTGAATCCGAAGAAAACGACCAGCCATGCGGTGATTGTCGTACCCACGTTCGCACCGAGAGTTACGCCCACGGACTGCTGTACGGTCATAAGTCCCGCATTTACGAAGCTGACCTCCATTGCCGTGGTTGCACCGGACGACTGGATTACGAATGTCAGTGCAAGACCGGTGACAAAGCCAAGGAAACGGTTTCCCGTCATAAAATTCAATGCGGACTGAAGTTTTTCACCCGCACTTTTCTGAATGCCTTCGCTCAGCATTTTCATGCCGAAAAGCAAAAACGAGAGGCTTCCAACCAACTGGAGAATCGTGACAACAACGTTCATGTCTCCAGTCTATCGGATTTTTCATTTATTTTCAATTAAACGAAAGCTCTAAAACCCATTTTCACCGAACGGAAATCCGTAATATTCGTGGCCGGGGTAGACAAGCGCATCCGGGTGGACAATCCTGTGCAGGCTTGCAATGGATTTTGTCAGCTGGGCTTCATCTCCAAGCGGAAGGTCGGTTCGTCCGTATGCCATGTAGAAAAGCGTGTCTCCGGAAATCAAAAGTTTTTGAACCTGGTTGTAAAGGCAGATGCTTCCCGGTGTGTGTCCCGG